>JAYTHA010000059.1:0-1738 GCA_043732935.1 Candidatus Tayloriibacteriota bacterium | reverse complement strand
GAGGACATCTTTGAAATTTCCCAAAAGCTTCATTTGGTTCACGAGATTATCACTGCCTCTACCGCTCTGTTCCTTTCTAATTTCTTCATTTTCTTTTATCTCTTTGTTAAGAAATGTTTCATATATATTTTGTATCATTCTTCCTATAATAGGATGGTTAGGACAGCATCTGAAATATAATATAAGAAGGAAGTAAAGTAATGGAAATGAGTCTATGATTGGAAAGAGATAATTACACTCATCAAGAAAGACATAACAGTGTCCCTAAAATGAAAATTGAAGGAGATACTTGAGAATACATTCTGAATCGTAGAACAAAATAAGAAAAGAAAGTAGAAGGGAAGAGAAGAGAAGAGAAGGGAAAAATATTGGAAGTTACCCAAGAAATCCATTATTTATTTCCACTGCTGAGGTGTTCGAAATTCCAGCAAAAAAAGAATTTTCTTGGCAGAGAAAATCTAGTAAAATAATAAAATAATCAATATTCACATAAGAACAGAAAGAAAGAACGTTAGAAAGAAGAAAGAAAGAAGAAAGACAGATAATTTAAAAAAAATGCGGAAGATGCGGAAATTGCACTTACCAATATTCATGATGCACTCGTAGTCTGTGTCGATGTACACTCCTCCGTATGTGTGTAATATTTCATATCGCAATATATCTGATTTCATTCCGTAATTGTAACCCGACAAAAAAGCTTTTTTGTTCTTGATTTCTAGATTTTTGGTTTCTAACGAAGCAATCGATAGTAAAAAATGAATTATGATCCGAGTCAAGAAGATAAAAGAAAGATTTCGTCAGTAATCAAATCGGGAACATGGTACAGCAAGAGTCATCGAAATATTTGAAGTCAAATCAAAAGAGCAGAATTTCGAGAAGGCAACTGATGGCTGCGAGCTGATTTTCAGGGGAATGAAATAATAGCGACACTAGAATAAACTGGACTGCCCATAAGATACCAGAAGGTAGATTACATTCGTCATACAGGTTAGGTCGAGAAAGTCTAGAAATTCAGGTTTAGTCTTGACTTTTACGATGGTGAAAAGATTATAACTCACTTTCATCATCCCAAATGTGTACCTCCCATTTTGGATGCATTAGTTTCCACTTGTCGATGAAAATGCTGTATTTCGTCGGAATCTCACTTCCTAGCCAAATGAAGTGCATAATCATAGGAATCGTATGTAGGCTGTTATGACTGGATTCATGGTGGCTGCTAGCATGGTGCCGTAAGTTATTATTGCTATATCTCAAGTCGGAATCTTTCATGCGATCTATCCAATCTTCGAATTTGTTTGTTATCTTCACTACAAATTTCTCATCAGATTCACACCAGAAGTTTTTCGATATGATCTGATCTGTTGGGATCATAACATAGCCTTCTGCTTTTGCGGCTGCAGAACTTTGACGAGCTGTGTCGTTTAGAATCATCCGCCTTCCAAGTCGCTCTTCGAAAATATTTCTTTTGTCGTTGTTACGTAAACTAGCTGCTGCAGGACAGCAAGATTCGATGCCAGTTATAACGAAAAGTCTCAATCTGATGGTGACAAATCAACAAACTATCTATCAGCTGTAGAATCGGGCAAATCTTCTGCAACGGACTACTGGAGAGAATCACTTTTAAGAAAAAACATGGCACGCGGTTGTGTCAGAGAGCTGAAAGTTAGTAGGTTCAAACGTATTATATTGCTGAAAACTGATTTTAACAACAAAGAACGGGGTGTTGGAGTTTCGGTTC
>JAYTHA010000058.1:0-1601 GCA_043732935.1 Candidatus Tayloriibacteriota bacterium | reverse complement strand
TGATCGGTCCTTGTGGGATGGGATTACAAAGTACAAAATTGTGTGGGATACAAAATACGAAATTGACAATTTTCCTTCTTTGTGTGGGTCTCGTTTAATGTGATGACAAAGCACTGAGGCAATATGACTCTTTTTGAATTTCGGGTTGTCAAGATCCCATGAGACAAAACATTGGTTTAATTTTGCCTCGTAATTTTCAGCCGCAAATCGTGTCAGATTACTTGATGCATGTCACGGCAGTTCTCAATATTTCGATGTTCCAAAAATTGAGCTATGATATTATTAATCAATGGCAACAACCCAACCCGTGTTGGCGTTGATTGTGACGTTGGTTTGAGCAAATTTGACGAGTTTGGAAGAATGAATCGCGTCAAGCGACTCATTCAATCAAGTTGATCAAATCTATATAGCCGGAGCTACATCAAGGGGTATAAAAGGAGAGGGGACAGTACGTACTCTCATTTTCTCACTGTTACTGCCAGGTTCTAAGTCCGTCGCTTATCAAACATTGACAGAGGGTTCTTACTGTATGATAATCTCCACTTTTCATCTCCACTTATTTTCTGTTCATTATTATTTTAACATATACTCTCCCCATCCCTCTTACATGCCCATTACTCTTCGCTACACGTCTCTGTTTTCTCCCTCTTGCATCCACCTACTCGTATCCCTCAACTCCTCCTTTTACCCCTTTTCTCGTTCTTACTCCTTTCCTTTCCCCGTCCTTCTTGCAGCTCCGTAGACTGTGTTGCGATATTGCTACAAACGGGGTTTAGACCGGACTACCCCAATTCATATAAACAAACTCCACTGGTACTCACCTCTAACTTTTCCTTCTTCTTTCTCCTTCCATTTTCCAATTCATTGTGTGTAGAAATTCCGTCTGATATTTGAATTTTATTGTCTATTAAATGCATTACTTCTGACTTTTAAACTCATTTAAACATCTGTAGGATTTAGCATATCGGTCAGGGTCTTCCGCAATGATTGGAATGTTGAAGTCCAGGATCCGTCACAATAAAAACGTTTATAACAGTCATCACCGCAGACGTATTACTTCAAAATCATCATGAATAGTCCTCCTATTCTGGCCGTCATGTGGCTAAATTTACCAATTACATTTATTCGGGTAATTATAGAATTCTTTATATAATATCAGGTTACAATATTATTGATTATTATGAAATAGAATTCACTGCATTACTGTCATAAAAGTATCTTAAATTAATTTGTCTTATTTTTCAATGCACTTTTATACCGGAATTCAATAGCCTTTGGCCGTAAGATTTTATTTATATCCATTACTCATTAACTGTATGAAGCACTTTTTATCACGAACCACTACATGTATAAATCTGAAAGGCACAAGCACCATTCCCCAACTTTTTTGGTACATTTGTCTCACCTTAACGCGTCTCTGCGTTGATTGATAGCCGCATTTCTAATTTTACGGTAGTCACTCTTAACCGTAAGTTTTGACAGTTTAATTTATTATGACTCGTGCGCTCGTATGATACTATCAGAAAAAGAGACGAAAAGAAAACGAATGATACAACATGATTTACTCGACATCATTTTTATTTAGTTCAGTATGTATCTTG
>JAYTHA010000057.1:0-21270 GCA_043732935.1 Candidatus Tayloriibacteriota bacterium | reverse complement strand
CCAGTTTTTTAAGGATAAGAAAAAGCTGACCTGTAGATTTTGAAGATAATATGTGGCGAAGCTTTTTGTTGGAAGCGACATCGGGATATGAAATATTATTAACGACAGCATCTATATAGAATCCAGTCCCCCCGCAGATAATAGGTAATTTACCTCTTTTTGAAATATCAAGAATTGCTTTTTCTGTGAGGGTTTTATATTTGCCAACATTGAATTGCTTTTTTGGATCAGCTATATCGAGAAGATGATGCGGTATGCCACACATTTCTTTTTTTGTAATTTTTCCAGTGCCGATATTCAGTCCTTTATATACTTGTCGAGAATCAGCAGAAATAACCTCACCATTATGTTTGAGGGCATATGTAACAGCATAATCACTTTTACCGACTGCTGTGGGTCCGACTATTACGACAAGTTTTATTTTCATCATTTCTACTGTACAATAGGAGAGGATGTAATTGCAAACTTTGAATAACTTCAACCCCACAAAATTATGGCATCGTCCGCTATTTTGGAACCACCCACTGAAATAAAAATTCCAACAGCACTCGAAAGAGATGCTGCGATGTGTAAAGCTCTCAGAACTGAAGTTATCAGAGAGCTGATTGAACAAGTTGAACCACTTCATTTAGATGCACTGGCACTCTTTTTTGAACAGAAGGCAAGGTCGGCTCGCAATAAAAAGACCGAAACCTTATTCAGCCGATCTTAAGTCTTCCCCTCACTCCACTGTCGCCCTTTCGGGACGGTGGAGAATTTTTATACTTAAACTCAATGTGCCAAGGGAGGGACTCGAACCCTCACAACCTTGCGGTCGGCAGATTTTGAGTCTGCTGCGGCTACCAATTACGCCACCTTGGCAATACAGTCAGTGTACTAAATCTAGCAGGAAAATCAATTATGCGATAAAATGTATTCATGTCACCATCACAATTTTTCGGAGATTCAATTTTCTGGATCGAGGTAGAAAAGATCAAACCAAATCCATATCAACCACGACGAGATTTTGACGAGGCTCGACTCAAGGACCTTTCTGAATCTATCAGAATGTATGGTGTTCTTCAGCCTCTTGTTGTTACTCGCAAGGAATATGAAAAGGATGGCGGGGGACTTGCTGTGGAATATGAACTTATTGCGGGAGAACGTCGTCTCCGTGCCTCAAAGCTCGCAGGGCTTCAACAAGTTCCTGTGCTTATTCGTGGTGGCGAAGAAGATTCCCGGGTTAAACTTGAACTCGCTATTATCGAAAATCTTCAGCGAGAGGATATAAACTCTGTTGACCGTGCACGAGCTTTTTCTCGTCTTGCAAGTGAATTCGGTATGAAGCATATTCAGATTGCAGAAAAAGTCGGTAAAAGCAGAGAATACGTTTCCAACACTATGCGCATCCTTGACTTGCCTGAGGAAATTCTCAATGCCCTTTCAGAAGGAAAAATGTCAGAAGGGCATACACGTCCCCTTCTTATGCTTGCAGACAGAAAAGAAGAACAGCTTGTTTTGTTCAAGGAAATCGTCATGAAAAAGCTTACGGTGCGCGAAGCCGAATCTCATGCTCGAAAAATTGCCCAGGACCGTGTTCGCAAGAAAGAACTTATTGATCCAGAATTGATTGAGATGGAGAATAGACTCAAGGAAAGTCTTGGAACTCGTGTTTCGATTGAAAAGCGAGAAAAGGGAGGACGGATCACCATAGACTATTTCACATCGGATGATATACGAAATATTCTTGAGAAAATCTCTTCTCATGGAACTGTTGTAACTGATAAGTCAGCCGAATCTATTTCAAATGCAACTCCACTCGAAATTTCTGAAGTTCCAGCAGACGATAGAGCTCCTGCGGAGATTGTTGCAGAAGAAAATACGGAGGATTTGTATTCACTTAAGAATTTCGGGGTTTAATTTATTTTTTCTCCTCTGTTTCCACCTTCTTCTTAAACCCTCTTTTTCCAATTACCTTCGGCTTATTGAGAATTTCAATTGCTCGATCAAGAGTAACGGTATAAGGATCATCACCATCTTTGGCTTTAAGCGAACGAAAATCTGCATCATGGACGATGTAAGGACCAAAACGTCCGATATTAGCGGTGATATTTTTACCGGTTGGAGGATAGACGCCGAGAATCTTTGGAAGACTCAAATATTTTAATGCATCAGCCACTGAGACATTTCCAAGATCCATGCCTTTGGGAATTGAAGCCATGCGAGGTTTTTCCGGCTTTGGTGGTTTCGGAATAATAGGATCACCTTTCTTTCGGCGAGGTTTCTTCGGTGCATCCTTTTGGCCAGGAACTTTCTTTACTCTTGGTTCATATGCACCAAGCTGTACGTAGGGACCATACTTTCCAACAAGAACGAAAATTAGCAAACCTGTGACTGGATCAGTACCGATCGGTTCATCTTTCTTTATTTCCGTGCCGTCCATCATGAGTGCACCGTCGCAATCAGGATACGTCGAGCATGAAAGGAACTTGCCGTTTCTTCCGAGCTTGATGATCATATCTTTTCCGCATTTCGGACATTTATACTTCGTATCGGCATCACCAAGATTGGTAATCTTCGCTTCTTTTTCGAGAACCTTGATTTCTTTTGCAAAGGGGATATAGAAGTCTTTGAGAACTTTCAAATACTGCTTATCGCCATTCGCGATATCATCAAGCGAGTCTTCCATTTCAGCCGTGAAGGAATCATTGATGTATTTCATAAAATTCGCTTCAAGGAATGAAGATACTACATCCCCAGTATCGGTCGGCTTGAGAGCTTTGTTTTCTTTTTCTACATATCCGCGTTCTTCTATAGTTCGAATAATAGAAGCATACGTTGAAGGACGTCCAATTCCCCTTTTTTCTAATTCCTTAATCAGGCCTGCTTCGCTGTATCGTCCAGGTGGTTGAGTAGCTTTTTCTTCACTTCGTATGTCTTTAAGATCAAGTGCATCCCCCTTTGAAATTTTCGGGAGTTCTACATCTTCACCACGCGCTTCGGGATCGGCACTGAGCCAGCCTGGGAATACAAGACGTGAGCCATTGGCTTGGAATTCAGGAATGCTGTCATTTTCTTTTGCACCAGAAGTAATATTTGCTGTTATTTTTGTTCTCAAGAGCTCGGCGTCTGTCATTTGTGATGCCACAGTTCTTTGCCAAATGAGTTTGTAGAGGATTTTCTGCTCTTCATTGAGTCCAGCGTTTTCTATATCAATATGTGAAGGACGAATAGCTTCATGAGCTTCCTGGGCATTTTTGCTTTTCTTTGTATATGTTCGAAATTGTAAATACTCTTTGCCATATTTCTTTTCAACAATAGTTGCGATCTGGGCAAGGGCGACTTGGCTCAGATTCGTACTGTCAGTTCGCATATAGGTAATATGTCCTGCTTCATAAAGTCTTTGTGCAATAGACATGGTTCGAGAAGGGGCAAAGCCAAGGCGCGAGCTCGCAGCCTGCTGAAGAGTAGATGTAATGAAAGGCGCCTTAGGTGAACGCTTCACAGTACTTTCATTGACATCAGTGACCTGCCATGGATTTTCTTTTCCAAGTTTAAGAATATTTTCTACAACCCTGAAGTCGATTGGCTCTTCAGAACAAGTCAGTATAAGTGGAATTTTTGTTTTTGTTACTGTATCGGCTGTGATAACCCAATATGCATGAGATTTGAAAGCGCGGATTTCTCGTTCGCGTTCCATGATGATGCGGAGGGCGGGCGACTGCACACGTCCAGCAGAAAGACCGTAGCGTACTTTTTTCCAAATCAATCCTGAAAGATCATAACCTACAAGACGATCAAGCACTCGGCGAGCTTCTTGTGCCATGCGAAGATTCTCATCAATGCTTCGCGGATGCTTCATTGCTTCTATAACTGCATCCTTGGTGATTTCATGGAAGACTACACGCTTCGGATTTTTGAGTTTTGTTGCTTCAGCAATATGCCATGCAATAGCCTCTCCTTCGCGGTCGGGGTCTGTTGCGAGAATGATTTCGTCAGCTTCTTGTGCCAATTGTCGTATTTCCTCAACGACCTTCTCCTTTCCTGGGGAAATTTCATAATGGGGAATAAAGCCACCTTCAATATCGATAGCTTTTTTATTGCTCTTTGGAAGATCGCGAATGTGTCCAACAGAAGCTTTGACGGTATATGCGCCATCCAAATATTTGGAAATTGTTTTTGCTTTTGCAGGTGACTCTACAATAAGTAATTTCATGAGTTTGGTTAAGTATTACACGAGAGTGAAAGAGTTGGCAAATTTTGAAAATTAAAAAACTTATAATTATAGCATTTCAATGATAAAGAAACACTGAAATTTTTATGAAGTTTTCCCTTGCTTGCTTTAGTCTTTTTAATATTATTGATTGATATGAATAAACAATTAAAAATTGATCCAGAAGACATTATTAAACAGAAGATTTTTATTATAAGAGGGCAGAGAGTGATATTGGACTCTGATTTGGCGGAACTTTATGATGTAACAACTAAGGAGTTTAATAGAATTGTAAAAAGAAATACACTTAGATTTCCAGCTGATTTTATGTTTCAACTCTTAGAAGAAGAATTTAAATCTTTGAGGTACCAAATTGGCACCTCAAAGGTTGGTCGTGGTGGTAGACGTTATTTGCCCTACGCATTCGTTTTTTTTTACTATAAAATCCTAAACCTTCCATCCTTTTCCTCAATCAAACCCTGAATTTCAAGTGAAGAAAGTATTTCGTTTAAACTTCGTGCATCCAAATTACTTTTTATTACGAGTTGCTCATTCGTATGTGCTTCTATTTGCAATAATTTAATAATCTCTTTTTCAGTATTACTCAAACCCAGTGGAAGTTCTTTTTGAATAGCTCCATCTTCAGGTCTATTGAATCCCAACATTTCTAAAATATCATTTGAACAGGTGACTGGTGTAGCTCCAAGCCTTATCAACATATGCGGACCTTCGGAGAGCGGAGAAAAGATTTCTCCAGGAACAGCACCAACATCGCGATTATAATCTGTCGCTAATTTCGATGTGATAAGTGTTCCAGATTTTAATTCTGCTTCTATGACAAGAGTCGCTTGAGAAATTCCAGCCATGAGGCGATTGCGTTGAGGAAAAGTCCAATGCGCACCTTCTTGATTCATTTCAAATTCAGAAATGAGTGCACCACCTGCATAGAGTATTTCATCTGCTAATTTCTTATTCGTTGTTGGATACAAAACCTTTTCATTAAGTCCTGAACCAGGAAAAGCGATAGTTTGCAATCCGGCCTCCAGGGCTGATCTATGAGCAATAGCATCAATACCTAGAGCCAAGCCAGATACTATACATATATTGTATCCTTTTAAGCCCAAAATCAGCTCTTTACAGGCTTTTTCGCCATAGGATGAGTATTTACGAGCACCGACGACACAGAGCATTAAAGTGTCTTCTTTTGGCAAAATTCCTTGAACATAGAGTTTCTTTGGTGGCTCAGGAATTTCTTGTAATCGAAAGGGTATTTCATTTTTTTCTAAGGTATAGAGTGTATGCATTATGATTGAGATTAAGTAAATAAAGCATGTATTATATCATACGCTGATGAATTTTTTTATAAATATGCTACTATATATATCATGTTAGACATTAAATTCATTCGGGAAAATAAGGATGTAGTTCAAGCTGGTGCACAGAAAAAGCATGTTGAAATAAATATTGCTGATCTTGTCGCACTTGATGATACAAGACGCGAAACCCTCACATCTATAGAAAAGAAGCGCGCTGAACAGAATGCTATCAGTGAAAAAATTCCTACTGCAACTCCAGAAGATCGCCAAAAGATGATCAATGATATGAAGGTGGTTAAGGAAGGTCTTCAAAAAGAAGAAGAAGTCTTGAAAGAAATAATGAAAAGCTGGCAGGATCTGATGTTGCGCGTACCGAATGTTCCTGACATGTCTGTTCCCGAAGGAGAGACTGAAGAAGATAATAAAGAAATAAAAGTGTGGGGTGAAAAGCCTAAGTTTGATTTTGAACCAAAAGATCATGTAGAAATAATGACTAAGCTTGGCATGGTTGATTTTGAAAGAGGTTCAAAGGTGCACGGTTTCAGAGGATATTTTCTAACAGGTGATGGTGCACGGCTGACTTTTGCGATCTGGCAATATGCAATGGATTTTTTCAGTACCAAGAAATTCATCCCCGTCATTTCTCCGACTATTGTACGAAAAAGTTTTCTCTATGGAACAGGTCATCTTCCTGGTGATGTTGAAGATTTTTATATGACTCAAGACGGTGATGCTCTTGCTGGTACTGCTGAAGTTCCGCTTATGGGTATGCATACTGAAGAAGTTTTTGAATTAAAAGATTTGCCAAAACGCTATCTTGGTTTTTCTCCATGTTATCGTCGAGAGGCTGGTGCTCATAGTAAAGACGTGAAAGGACTCATTCGCGTTCATGAATTTTATAAATTCGAACAACTTGTTCTCTGTGAGGCGAGTCATGAAGCTTCTGTGGCATTGCATGAAGAGATAAATCGTAATGCTGAGGAATTTATCGAATCTTTCGGTATTCCGTATCATACAGTTATCAATTGCGGAGCCGACCTTGGTCTTGGACAAGTTAAGAAATACGATATTGAATTATGGGTGCCAAAGGAAAATAAATATCGAGAAATTTCATCTGCTTCATATTTCCATGATTTCCAGACTCGCCGTTTGAATATCCGTTATAAGGATGCTGACGGCAAGCTTCGCTATGCCCATTCGCTCAATTGTACTGCCATTCCAACTCCGAGAATCCTCGTATCTCTCATAGAAAATTGTCAGCAAGCAGATGGCTCAATAAAGATCCCAGAAGTTTTGCATAAATACATGGGTAAAAATGTTATTCAATAAACGTTTACGTACATTACATTCATCGAAACAATTACAAAAAAAGCGTAAGAAAAATATTGTTTTTACGTCTGTTGTTTCTGCATCTATACTTATCTTTCTTATCCTCATTATCCTCCTTCTCAGATCCCATTTTCTTCAAATAACTTTAATTGAAGTAAAAGGGACTACGGCTTTGAATGCAATTGAATTGGAGCAGAAAACCCTCACGTCGCTCAATGGCAAGTATTTTTACCTTATTCCAAAATCCAATGCTTTTTTCTATCCGAAATCTCTCCTTGAAAAAGATTTGGTTGATTCATATAAAAGGATAGAATCAGTAGAAATACATCGTAAAAATTTTTCGACACTTACTGTATCTATTGTAGAAAAAAAACCTACAGTGCTCGTATGTGAAGGTTTTCATGAAGAAAATGGTCAGGATGAAAATTGTTTTTTCACTGATGAACAGGGATATGTTTTTGCAAAAGCCCCTCAATTCTCGAATGGAGTTTATCTTAGATATTATATAGTTTCTGATGCGGGTGATAGTATTATAGGAACAAAATTTATTGATAAAGATCTTTTCAATAATTTGCAGAAATTCGCAGAAGTTGTAGAGAAAGCGAATATTGATCCTTCGGGAATTCTCATTGGATCGCAAGGTGATTATGAAATGTATTCAAAGAATATTGATGGCTCTGAAATGATTATCTATTTCAGTGATCGCTCTCCTTTTGAAAAAACTGCTACGAATCTCGTTGCTTTTTGGAATGATTCAAAAATAAAGAAAAAGGGAGCTACGACCACTCCGATATTCGACTCAATAAATCTCCGTTTCGGCAATAATGTATTTTATGTCAACAAATAATTTCAAACATCTTATATATTCAATGATCACGGCAATTACAGCTGGAACTGTTATTGCTCTATCTGCTATTTTTATATTTTCATATTTTACTCATCCACCGATCGTTTCGAGTCAGATTCCTCCTTTGAAAGAAGAAGATGAAGAGGATCCGACATTCACCTCACGTTTTTCTCGAGTTATGATTTATTCGAATGATGATAATCGGGCTATTATCGAAAGTGCGAAGAATTCCTTGCCGACAGCTGGAACCAAACCAGTTTCTGCTACTGGTTATGTTGTTATGAATATGGAATCCAATACTCCGATTCTTGAAAAAAATTCTGAAACATTGATGCCTATTGCTTCTGTCACGAAGCTCATCACTGCTGCTGTAGCTCGAAGAATTCTCAATCAAGAAGCTTATATTACTGTTAATTCGAGTATTCTTGGAATATATGGAAATGAAGGTCGTTTGCGAGATGGCGAAAAACTCAGAGTAAGGGAATTGATGTATCCGCTTCTTATGGTTTCAAGTAATGATTCAGCTGAAGCTCTTGCTCAAGCATATTCTGGAGGGCGAATTAAATTTATTAAGGAAATGAATTCTTGGGTCAATAGTATCGGGGCGTACCGAACTTATTTTAAAGATTCATCGGGGCTTTCACCTGATAATGTTTCCACTCCGCATGATCTTGTTATTATCACTCAATGGATTTTAAAAAATGATCCTGGGATTTTTGATATCACTTTAACTAAGGCAAAGACAATCAGAACTCATACATGGATTAATCCAACCCATTTTCTTAACCTGACTGCATATGCTGGCGGTAAAAATGGATATACTCCTGAAGCGAATAGAACCGGTGTCGCTTTATTCAAACTCGGTAAGCAAAAAAGGCTTTTCGGCGTTTTTCTTCTCGGAAGCTCAGCGCGTGACAATGATACCTTGGATTTGCTCGATGAGGCGGTGAAATAGGGGGCTATTGACACTTTATCCTATTAGTATTACTATACTCAACGATGGAATACGAAAGTTTTGCTGGTTTTGGATTAAATTGTATACCATCATATACAGAAATAAGTCATTCCTGATAAAACCAGTATCGCCTCTGTGTGGCGTGTTACGGCAGGAGAAGCGATCAAACAGAACCTCATGGAGTAAATTGGAGTGTTTGGCGAGAAGTTACAACGTAAGCCAACCCCAGACTACAATCGGCTACGGATTGTTCCATGTAGTAGCAGTGCAAACAAAACAGTTGTTTGTAGGCAATAATTACAGAGCCGGATAGGATGATACATAGCATGGTCATCTATTCGAAAGAGGCCTCCGGGATGTACTGAAAACATCCCGGTTTTATTTTTATACTTTTTAGTGTATATTCCTTACGTATCGTCTTTATGAAAACTCTTAAAAAGAAACAAGAAAAAAAGGATTTTTGGAAAGGCTTAAAGAAGCCGATTTTCGTCATTGCACCGATGGCCAATGTAACTGATGTGGCTTTTCGTTCTATGTTTGCGAAGTATGGCAAACCCGATGTCATGTGGACAGAATTCGTTTCTGCAGATGGTCTCTGTTCTATTGGAAAAAAGATGCTCTTGAGAGATCTCGAATTTTCAAAAAAAGAAAAACCTATCGTTGCTCAGCTTTTTTCTGCTCATCCAGATAAGATGAAGGAAGCATCAGCATTGATGCAGAAGCTTGGTTTTGAT
Source organism: Candidatus Tayloriibacteriota bacterium (assembly GCA_043732935.1). Classification (GTDB taxonomy): domain Bacteria; phylum Patescibacteriota; class Minisyncoccia; order Phycocordibacterales; family PALSA-1337; genus CAIOGI01. Next base: position 11,897 of record JAYTHA010000057.1, on the reverse strand, counting down.
GGAATAGATTTGAATATGGGATGTCCTGATCGTTCTGTTGAAAAACAAGGTTCAGGTGCTGCACATATCAAGGATTTTGAATTAGCAAAGAAGGTTATTGAATCAGCACGAGCTGGCGCTCCACTTCTCCCTATTTCTGTAAAAACAAGAATTGGCTACAATCAAGTTGATTTGTTATGGATTGAATTTCTTCTTAAATTACATTTACCGAATCTTACAGTGCATCTCCGCACACGAAAAGAAATGTCAGACGTTCCTGCTCATTGGGATTTGATGCCAAAAATTGTGGAATTAAGAAATACAATTTCTCCAGAGACTTTGATTTTAGGAAATGGAGATGTTGTGAGTCTTGAAGACGCACGAAAAAAGGTTTCAGAAAGTGGATGCGATGGAGCAATGATAGGACGAGGAATTTTTGGTAATCCATGGTTTTTTTTCGGTAAGCTTGTAGCAGAAATTCCTCCGAAGGAACGTTTGAAGGTTATGCTTGAACATGCTCAAGCTTTTGACAAGCTTCTTGGTGACGTTAAGAATTTCGCAATTATGAAAAAGCATTTCAAGGCCTATGTTTCAGGCTGGGATGGAGCAAAGGAATTGCGAGTCAAACTCATGGAAAGCACAGGAATAGTGGAAGTTAAGAAAATTGTAAAAGACTATTTGAAAATGTTAGAATAGCCGTATGGCAGAAAAAAAATCCTCATCCGTCCTCTATAGAAAATACCGTCCTTTTGATTGGACTGATGTTATTGGTCAAGAACATATTGTCAGCGTTCTGGAGAATTCTATCAAGCTTGATCGTGTAGCACATGCCTATCTTTTTGCAGGTAGTCGAGGAACTGGCAAGACTTCCATTGCTCGAATTTTCGCACGGGCGCTCGGTATTAGTGATAATGATATTTATGAAATCGATGCTGCTTCGAATCGAGGTATTGATGATATTCGTGAAATCCGTAACGGGGTAAGCGTTCTTCCTTTTGAATCAAAATACAAGGTCTATATTATCGATGAGGTTCACATGCTTACGAAAGAGGCATTCAATGCACTTCTCAAAACTCTTGAAGAACCTCCTGCTCATGCTCTTTTTATACTTGCAACGACTGAGACTGATAAAATTCCAGAAACAGTGGTATCACGATGCCAAGTTTTTGCTTTTAAAAAACCAAACAGAGATATTCTAAAAACTCTTGTTTCAAAGGTATCGAAGAAAGAGGGGTTTGCTTTGGAAACTGGTGCATCTGATCTTATTGCACTTCTTGGTGATGGATCATTCCGAGATACTTTGGGAATTTTACAGAAAGTCATTAGCACTGCTGGCGAAAAGAAAATTTCAATTAAGGATATTGAAATGATAACGGGTGTTCCAAAGGGGACATTAGTCAATGATTTTATTATTGCACTTACTCATGGTGAAAAAGAAAAAGCTTTGACTGCTATTTCATCTGCACGAGAAGGGAATATTTCAATGAAAACATTCGTTTCTTTGATTCTTGAAAAAGTCCGCATCATTTTACTTCTCAAAAATGCTCCAGCATTAGCTCAGACATTACAAGAACATGTATCAGAAGATGATTGGGAAATTCTTTCAAGTCTTGCTCAGAAAAAAGATATTAAAATAAATTCTGCTTTACTTCTCGAACTCCTCAAGGCTTATGATGCTACAGGAAAGGCATATATTGAATCTTTGCCACTCGAAATGGCGGTTATTGAGATATGTAAGTAATTATGAAAATTACACCTTCACAAAATATTGATAAGCCATGCGTTTATTGTTCTCTTCCTGAAATAAAAGCTCGAGAAATTATCAGCAATGAACTCGCATGGGCTTTCCCAACTAATATTCCAATTACTCCAGGACATACGCTTATAGCACCTCGCCGTTGTGTAAAGGCACTTAAAGATTTAACACAAGAAGAACGACTGGCAATTCTCGAACTTGCAGACAGTATTATGTCAGCTCTAAGGAAACTCTATAGTTCAGAAGGATTCAATTGTGTCTGGAATGAAGGCAAGCTTGCCGGACAATCAGTTCCACATTTTCACCTACATATTCTTTCTCGAAAAGAAGGAGACACTGGACTTCTCGGTTATGATCCACGAAGTATGCTTTATCGGACAGGAGACCGTGAGCCGACATCGGAGGCTGAATTGCTTAAGGTGAGGGATGGAATAAAAGAAGCGCTGGCTTGAATATTCTCTGTTTATTTATGAACTAAGATATAGTATAATATATTACTATAATCTATGTTCGATAATGGCAAAGGAAAAATTAAAACAAAAAGCAATAAAGTTGCGCAAACAAGGAAAAACGTATTCAGAAATACTAACAGAAGTTTCTGTAGCAAAATCTACTCTTTCTTTGTGGCTCAAAGAAGTTGGTTTAAGTATTTCACAGAAACAAAGAATTACTGAGAAAAGAAAACAAGCGCAAAGAAGAGGCGCTGATGCACAAAGGAATAAGAGAATTAAGAAACAGAATTTTTTGATACAAAAAGCTCAAAGTGAAATCGGGTCAATTTCAAATAGGGAACTCTGGCTTTTGGGTATTGCACTATATTGGGCCGAAGGCTCAAAAGAAAAAGAAACTCACTACGGGAGTAGGGCAAGTTTTTCTAATTCTGATCCAAGAATGATCGCTCTATTTATCAAATGGCTCAGGCAGTGTATCAAGATACCTACTGAAGATATTTTTGCAGATTTATATATTCATGAATCCCATAAAGACAAAATTGATGAAGTATTAAAAAAATGGAGTAGTATTTTAAAATTACCATTATCATTTTTTAAGCATACGTATTTAAAGAAAAATAAAATAAATACAAAGAGAAAAAATACAGGAGCCTTGTATATTGGGCTTTTGCGGGTTAATATAAAAGCAAGTTCAGATTTAAATCGCAAGATTACTGGATGGATAAAGGGTATTACTGAATATTGGGGGATCGTCTAATGGTAGGACATCAGGTTTTGGTCCTGAGTATTGGGGTTCGAGTCCCTATCCCCCAGCAATTTCGCAAAAAACGCAGAATCGGCGAAAACAAACAGGCTGATTCGATGATTGAAGAGCTGAATCTTTTGGGAGCCAAAGTTCTTGCTCCCACTCCGAAAACAATTGAAGTAGAGCATTCTCACTAAATCTCATCTTTTGAATCCCAGGGACGAAGGGAAAGACTACGAAGAACTTTCACGAGTGATCTTTCAAAAAGGGGAAGTGTGCAAGGAGCTTGGAATTGAAATATTTATTGATGACTCACTAGAGTCCGATTACTCGGGTTCACTCGTGGGAGGAGATTGTGGGGAGGTTGGTGATCTAATATAAAAGAGGTACTATGATGCTATGAGTTATAATGACTATTTAGTTATATTATTCTATAAATTCATCCCAATCGCTAATCCGCAAGCACTGGCTTTACTGCATAAGGAAAAGTGCAGGGAACTTGGGCTTGTTGGGCGAATGATACTTGCTGAAGAGGGTGTTAATGCCACGTTTGAGGGGAAAAGGGAAAGCATAGAGGAATATAAGAAATTCCTAAAAAACGATCCTTTGTTTTCTGATATTGTTATAAAGGAAAGTAGTGGTACTGGAAAGGCTTTTCCAAAATTAAAGATAAAGGTACGCGATGAAGTGGTAACACTCGGCGCAGGGAAATTTGATGTAAAAAAAGAAACAGCGACCGAACTCCCTGCTCAGGAACTTGAAAAGTGGTATGAAAATGATGAGGACTTCGTAGTTCTCGATTTACGAAATGATTATGAAATAGCCAGCGGAAAATTCGAAAAGACTATTGATCCAGGACTTGCCAATTTCCGTGACCTACCAGCAAAATTAAAGGAATTGAAGAATTTAAAAGATAAAAAAGTGGTTACCGTATGTACAGGAGGAATTCGTTGTGAAAAGGCTACGTGTCTACTCAAACGTGAAGGATTCACAAATATATATCAACTTAAGGATGGAATTCATACGTATATGAAAGAATATCCTAGTAAAAATTTCAAGGGCACGCTGTTTGTATTTGATAATCGTTTGACTACAGATGTAATTCCTACCGAAAATAAGGCTATAATCGGGAAGTGTTTCCTCTGCGATAATCCTACAGAAAATTATTGTTCTGATGAAAGAACACGACCATCAAGAAAAGTACTCTGTTGCCAGAATTGTTTTGAAATTAATAAAAACTACTTGAGGGAAAGTGGAAAAGTGGTACAATAACTCTATGAAAAAATCTCTTATAACAATCGTCCTCCTTATAGTGGCGCTTCTCGTCGCTGTGAAATTTAAGAATTTCATTAAAAATAATCGTGCGCCAGTACCTGCACCCACTGAACAGGTTGACACTATTCCTGTAGCGACTACAACTACAGTTATAAATTCTACTACCACTTTAGGACTTAATGATATTTTTGAAATAAATGGAATTATTATAAAACCTTGGGCTGTGACTCAAGATAGCCGTTGTCCTTCGGACGTTCAGTGTATACAAGCAGGAAAGATTGTTGTTGCGATACATATTGGAAGTTCAACTTTGGAAATAGAACCAGGACAGACGAAAAAATCTGAGGATCTTTCAATTACTCTTGATGAGGTTACTCCATATCCGATTTCAACTCATAAAATCACTGACGGAGAGTATAAGTTCAAATTCTCTCTCAAGAATAACTAATCTGTATTCATGCGATTCTTACAAAGAAATTTTCTATTCATTATTATAATTCTAGCAGGTGCTGGCTATTTTCTATTTTTTCAAAAAAAGCCATGCGATTCGCCGATTCAATATTCAATCGGAACCTTTGATACGAAATTCGGCATAAGTGAAAAGGATTTTTTAAGTACATTAGATACTGCTTCTGCTATCTGGGAAAAATCAATTGGAAAAAACTTATTTGAATATACGCAAAAAGGTGATCTTACGGTGAATTTAAAATATGATAGCCGACAGCAGATCACTCAGCAGAATTCAGTATTGAAGGCTGACGTGGCGAAGACCAATCAATTGGCGGGTTCGATTAAACAGCAATTTCTTGCGCTTCAGGAAACCTTTAATACTGTAGAGCAAGAATATAAGAATGTTGTCACTCAATTCAATCAGCATCAGAATGAATACAGTGCTCAAGTTGATCATTGGAATAGCGTTGGAGGTGCGCCAAAGAATGAATTTAATAGGCTCAATGCAGAGAAAGCGAATCTTGCAACTGAATATAATGCCCTAGAGAATAAAAGAGTACAGGTCAATGCTTTGATTGCCCAGATCAATGAATTTATCAATAAATATAATTTGCTGGTAAAAGATGCTAATTCAACTATAAGTACGATCAATAAAAGCGCCGGCCAGGAATTCGAAGAAGGTCTCTATGACCCGAATAGTAATGAAATAGATATTTTTCAATTTGATGGCAAGCAGAAATTGATACGGGTTCTTGCTCATGAACTTGGACATGCTCTCGGACTTGATCATAATGATAATCCGCTTTCAATTATGTATGCTCTGAATCAAGCTGATAATGAGGTATTGAGTAAAGATGATATAAAGGCACTCAAGGCGAAGTGCGAGATATAATAGTCAGGAGTTTTTTTTGCAATTTATGCTGTCTAGTGTAGTATTGAAGTGGTTTAATTTTAACACTTTTTCAGAAAGGAGAAGGTATGTTCCATAAAGTCATTACTGAAAGAACTCGACAAAACGCACGTTTATTCAGAGCCCTGGAAAGATTGCCGGACAGTGATTCTGATATCCTTCGCGCATTAGATTTTCAGTTACGTTTCAAGCCGTTCATTATGGTGGGGGTTCGAATGGGTAAAATTCTTTCCCCAGTTGAAGCTGATATTGTTATGGCTCTTAATACTCAGCTAGGGGTCATATGACATTCTTTGATTTGAGCTTCAGGTAGACAAGGTTGCGTTTTGAATGCAGCCTTTTAATTTATAAAAAAACCGCAAGGAGACTGCTCCCTGCGGTTTGTGGTTTTGCTTTTAGATCTTTTCGAGCTGTCCTTTTACTTTGTCTCTGAGGGTGCTCGCATTACTAATGACGAGTTCAAGTCTCTCCATTAGAAGCATGCGAGTTTGAAGATCCTTTGACCTGAGGATGATGCCGAGGTGACTCTCATCCATATCCAGATCAAGAGACAATTGAGTGTTTGTTCTGGTGACAAAGCCAAGCAGGTTAGCAAATTGCTTATACCGGCCCTTTGTTGTGCTTTTTCCACCACTGTGAAGTGTTTTGTGAATCAGATGAGTTGCCTCCCTGATACCCAAATGCATCCTTACTATAGTTCTTGCAAGTTCAACTTGGTATTCGATGGGGACACCTACCAATTGAATTGCAATACTGAATGTCAGTTGCTCTCCAGCTGGCAGATTGGGATCCATAAACTTAAGCGTTTCCGCATTAAGTTTTAGCAAGCTGTAGTGTTGTGACACCCATGCGGAGGATTTACCGCCAATTCTTATCCAGATTTGTGCATCGTTACGCCACATTTTTTTGAGTCGATCAATCGTATGTGCACATTCGAGTGCAGGGTGGCCTTCACGATTGAAATTTGAAGCAACAGACTTTTCAAATTGCTCGTCTTTATTTTTTACACTGGTATCGATTTCAGCCCGGAAGAAATCAACACCAGCCATGAGACAGGCGCGAATTCTCCGCTCACCATCCACAAGCTCAAAATCATGCCCGTTGATGGAGGGATCGAGCCTTATGACAGATCCCGGATTGAGCTGTCCCATATCGCGAATACTGTCAGCCAAGCTTCTTAAAGCTGCGGGATCATAAAACTGTCGAGGTTGTCCTTCAAAAGCACGAATCTTACTGATCGGTATCTTGAGAACTTGAGTTGCGCCATCAGTTTCAGTAATAGGTTTCATAACCGTTTTCCTTTCTTCCTAAGATTGTTATTGGTTCAGTTTTCTGGAATTACAGTACATAATTTTACCGGAATAGTCAACAGATTTCATACGATTAAAGCTCTCAAAACTTTGACAAAAGCTATTTTATAAGTACTATTCATATAGTTTTTGTTATTTCGAAAAATTCAAACCAAAGGAAATTCTCATGAATCAATTAACTGATGGCGGCACTTTGGCCTCCGGTGAATCCGATTTACGAGATTCACTTGAGCCAAGCACAGAAGAACTTTCAGAGTTGGAAGTTCAGGTGGAAGAGGCACAAACCCGAACCACCAATGGAGAGACCCTGTCCGGATTCGAGCGTTACGAACAGGTTTTCGATCACAAGCTTCTATCTTACGAAAAGACGATTGAGTTGGGAAAACTGAAGGATGCGGGGAATATTAACGCAAGGGAAAAGCTTATCCTGCACAACTTGCGCTTGGTGAAATCAATCGCGAAGATGTATCTTGGTCTCGGTCTTGATGAGCTCGATGTTTACCAAGAGGGAATGATTGGCCTCATGAAAGGGGTTGACAAATGGGAATACCAACGCGGGTTCCGTTTGTCCACCTACGTTTCGTGGTGGATCAGGCGGTCGATACGGCGGGCCATAAGCAATCACGGACAGGACATACGGCTTCCTGTCCACGAAGGTGACAAAAGAAGGAAGGTCAGGAATGTCGCTGCTGAATTAGAAGTTAAATTTGGGAGGAAACCCACCCTCGAAGAGATTCAGAAAGGGACTGGCTTTGGTCTTCGCGTAATCGAAGATTCATTCAGCATGGCTGGCACCGTGATGTTTTCAATACACGATGTCATCGATCATGGTGATGGTGAGACTGAACGTGGCAACACGATTGCTGACACTCGAAGTCCCAATCCCTTCGAAGCCTTGACAGCACAAGAAGGGTTTACTGAAGTAGATGAAAAAACGACGACACTTCTGAAAGTTCTACCAACCTTGTCATTCGGACCGCGAGACATTGAAGTGTTCAAGCTTCTTTATGGCCTGAATGGTTCAAAGGTTCAGATTCCGCTGACGCTTGAGCTGGTCGCATCACAGTTCAACCTCACTCGTGAGCGGATCAGGCAAATTATTGCTAAAATCTGGAAGAAGCTCGAAAGGAGAAATCCTGACTGGCTTCCTGTTCTTAGAGCACTTGAAGCACGTTTGGGTAAGTTTTCAAGTGCTAATGGTTCAGATCAGAAAAGAGCTAAGAAAGAACGATTGACCAAATCGTCGGCTACAGGTTCGGGACTTAATGGTTATTTCCGTGCATCGCCGGCCTTCGCAAGGTGGAATCCTGATGAAAACCATCGGGAAAATCATGTGCAAGCATGCTTTGCGTTTGTCGGCATGGCATACGAAATCAAAATCAGCGAGATACTCTCACCGAAGCCAAGAAAGTTGGCCAGGTGGACTCAATGTTTGAGTATCTATCTGATGTCAGAAGAACTTAGTCTCACCGGCGAAGCTATCACTGCTCACGTTACTACTGTCCGCGGATCCAGTATCCGGGGCATCTGTGGCGAAGTAGAAACTGCGATCAAAAGCAATGCATTCGTTCGCAGGGATATTGAAATGATGCAAGCGCATTTTCGAAAGGTGATGAATCTACAATGAAACCGACGGATAATATCCACGGTTTCTTTTTTTTGATACAATACATCCACTATGAAAGAAATCGAAATTAAAGCTCGGCTGACTGATAAAAATAAAATAATTAAAAAATTGAAATCATTGGGTTGTATATTTGAAAAACCAATGACACAAGACGATGTTGTGTACGCGGAGCTTGCTGGTTCTCTTAAAGAATTTCGTAAGAATGAAGTTTTTCTTAGAATACGAATAAAGAATAAGAAGAAAATACTTTTTACCGTTAAGAAAAGAATGAGTAATGATATGGATGCATTAGAGTATGAGCTTGAAATAAGTTCAAAACATGAAATGGAAAATGCACTTTTTATGATGGGGTATAAGAAGGCAATTGAGATTAAAAAGACACGAATTATTACTCATTATAAGGGATGCGAGATTTGTATTGATGAAGTGAGGGGTCTAGGTTCCTTTATTGAAATGGAAAAACTCACTAAAAAAGGCAATGCAAAGAAAATCCAGAACGAACTCTTCACATTCTTTGAATCAATTGGAATTAAAAAAGAAGATAGGGTTTTTTCTGGATATGATATATTAACTTTTGAGAAACAAAAATAGCTCCATTCTCTATAACTTCTGCTTAAAGCATTTTCCAACTACAAGTCCGATAAGTGTTCCAAAAACTGCGCCTGCAATGAACTCTGAAAACCAATGTATTCCTATTGATACGCCGAAACCGATATAGAGCGCATAGAGAGGCGCTAAATACCTGATTATTTTATTTTTTGGAAATAGAACCATCCACGAAATCATCATGGCAAAGGCTATTGTTGTATGTGACGATGGCCAACCCCAGAAAATTCCATGTTCCCAGAATCCGAGTTGAAAATTATGACTGATATCTGTGACAAAATTTGAAAGATCAGGCTGAACTCTCCCTGTAAACATTTTATATAAGGAAGATACAAGATAACCAACAATCGCAGATTGACCGAGAGTCCATGCAGTGACTATTATTTTTTTATTTTTACCAGTTTTTCCCAAGGCTAAAAGCCCTAAGGGTAATAAAATGGGTATAAATGCCCCGATAATAACAGCGGGGAATAAAAAGGTGTGAATTTTCGGACCTTGAACTGAAAGAAGATATATCCAGTCAAAACCAGTAGTTACTATTATAAAAGTGAGTACAATAGCCAAAAGATGCCAGCCCAAATTTCTTGGTGAAAAGACATGAATTATATTTGCGGGTAATTTATAGAAAAAACCTTTCATTTAGATAAGTATAACAGTAAAGGCAAGATTTTTTAAATTTGCTATACTTGGCAGAATGAAAGAAGAAACTAATCAAAAGATAAATAAACAAAGTCTCTACACTGGCTTTAAAGTTCTGCTTAAATATATGGCTTTATATAAGAAAAGCATAGTATTTTTAAGTATCGCGGGTGTTTTATCAGCTATTGGTAATGGAACTATTCCTTATATTGCTGGAAAATTCTTTGATTCCATACTCAGTTCAAATACATTTGAACTGTTTGGTAATGTATTGCCACTTTATGTATGGCTTTTGATCCTGTGGACAATTATTCAATGTGTGACATATCTTATTGATTGGCGTAGTTCTCTTATAAGTGAATATCTTTCAAATACAATCTGGCTCGACTATCTTTCAAGAGGTTTTGGCTTCCTTTTGAATTTACCCATTTCATTTCATAAGAAAAATAAGATTGGTGAAATTGGGAATATGATAAATATGGCAGCGAATTCACTTGAAAGAATCGTGGGTAGAACAATTATTGATTTATCGCCACAGATTTTAAGTATTCTTATTGCTCTTGCTATTGCATTATATGTTAAAGCATTCCTGGCTCTTATTCTTTTTGTTGGACTTGGAATGTATGTCTTTGTTCTTATAAGAAAAGTTAAACCGCTGGCTGGATATCAAAAAGAATATTATGATAATTTGAGCAGTTCGTTCGGTGATGCGTATGATTCAATCGGGAATGCCCATGCTATTAAACAGGCAACAGCAGAGAAATATGAGAATGAAAAATTAGAAAAAAAGATGAAAAGTGCTGTGCCAATGTGGATGCGCCTTGCCAGTATTTGGGCTAATTTAGGTATATATCAGAGAATTACGATACTTGTAACCCAAGTTTTAATTTTTGCTATTTCAATCTTTTATATAAGAAATGGTCAAATGACGCTTGGAGAATTATTGGCATTCAATGCTTATGCCGCAATGATTTTTGGTCCTTTTGTAACGATAGCGCGAAATTGGCAAGATATTCAGAATGGAATTATTAATATTCAAAAAACTGAAACTATCCTAGAAATGGATACAGAAAATTATGAGCCAAAAGATGCAATTGATATTGATTTCACTGGAAAAATTGAATTCAAAAATGTTACATATTTTTATGATAAAGATAAGCCAGTCTTGCAAGATATTTCTTTCTCGGTACAAGCCGGAGAAATTATTGCGCTTGTTGGTGAATCAGGGGTTGGCAAGAGCACGCTTGTTGATCTTATTTCCGCTTATCATTTCCCAGTTGAAGGCGAAGTGTCAATGGACGGACATGATATCAGAAAGGTTAATTTAAGAAAGTTACGATCTCAGATCGCAGTGGTACCACAAGAAGTTGTTTTGTTTAATGACACGATACGAACGAATATTAAATATGGAAATTTTCATACGACGGATGAAGAAATGAAAAATGCTGCTCAGAAGGCGCACGCATTAGATTTTATAGAAAAATTTCCTGAAAAATGGGAACAACTTGTTGGTGAGAGAGGCGTTAAACTTTCTGTCGGACAAAAGCAAAGAGTCGCTATTGCTCGAGCGATTCTTCGTAATCCGAAAATCCTTATTCTTGATGAGCCTACCTCTGCACTTGATGCTGGTTCTGAGCAGATAATCACCAAATCTCTTGAAGAATTAATGGAGGGAAAGACCACCTTTATTATTGCTCATAGATTGAGTACAGTTCGTAAGGCTGATAAAATACTTGTATTCAAAGAAGGAAGGATAATCGAGACAGGAACTCATTCAGAACTTATTATGATTCAGGGTGGAGAATATAAGCGTTTATATGATTTGCAAATAGGATTAACAGGATAATTAAAAAATAATGTCATCTAAAACATTAATTTATATCGGAATGGTAATTGGTGGATATGTTGGTGGACTTATACCGACGCTTTGGGGAGCTGGTTACTTTTCATTCTCGTCTATTATTCTAAGCATGTTCGGTGGAATAGCTGGAATATGGATTGGATTCAAGATGAGTAGATTCTAAAGCACTACTTAATATAGGTAATATCTCTTGGATAGAAAAGATTAACCGTCCATTCAACAGCTATTTCAAAGCGCTTTTTCCAAGAGTGGAAATTAAAAAGATAAATAGTTCTCCAAAGGAACCA
>JAYTHA010000056.1:0-1951 GCA_043732935.1 Candidatus Tayloriibacteriota bacterium | reverse complement strand
GGAGCCTTGGCAAGGTTTGAGAAATATGATTTTCCAGAAATTCCTTTACCAAGAGAAACAAGAAGAGGCTTTTCTGATTCCTGATATTCTTCGGATCCAAGAAGGGTAGCGAGACCAACCGTGGTTTTTGTTGTGTTTGGAATTTCGATACCAACAAGTGATTTTCCTGGAATTGGAGCTTCTATACGTATTGGGTGTGCAGCAAGAGCAAGAGCAAGGTCATTATTGAGTGCAACAATTTTCGAAAGCTTAACTCCCTCAGCTGGTTTCAATGCATATCGTGTTACTGAAGGTCCGATAGAGATTTCATCCATTTCTACATCGATACCGAAATTTTGTAATGTCCTTTTGATAATATTTGCATTAGCTTTAATATCGCCAGTTTCAGGTTTACCCTTATCTTTTTCAAGCAGGGAAAGAGGAGGTGCGACAAAAGCTTTCAAGCTATATGAACGATTCATAACTATATCCTGTTCCTCGTCCCGAGCTATTTTTTCCGGTTTCTTTTGTTCTTCGCGATTATTCTCCTTCTGTATTCTTCTCTCGACATCCTCTACGGCTTTTTCTATCTTTGTTTCTGATTCATCTTCTTTTTTCTTCACATCTTCCTCAATTTCTAAATTTTCACTCTTGAACCATTTCCAGAACATCAGATGTTCTAAGGTAATACGTATTTCAAATACTATAATAAAGGCAATCGCCATCAGTGCTAAAAGTATGATCGCTGTTGCATATACATAAAATATTGAAATTAACGGGCTTGAAATCCAACGACCAACGATACCACCTCCATCTGTAAGCATTGTGAGTAATCCAAGTCCTGCAAAGAAAAATAAAAACAGGCTGACTGTTTTATATATGTTAAATTTTTTTTCTATTCCTTTAACAAAGGCGATAGCTGTCATTATAAAGGTAATAGGTAGAAGGAAATAGCCGAGACCAAACCATTGCTTCAAGAATTCATAGATATATTTTCCAACTGGATCTGCGAGATGAAAGGGTGCTAGAAGTGAAAGTAATGCTAATACAAAAAATACTATCGCAAAAACTGCTTGCAGAGTTTCTCGTTGTATTTCCCTTTTAGCTTCACTTTTAAATTTACTCTTTTTAGCTGCCATGTAAATAATAATAGCATACTATTGCACTCATGCTTAGAAGCGTGTCGTAGAGAGAAAAGGGCTTTACATAAGGACATAGACTTCTATATAATGGACACATAAAAGTCAGACTTTTTATATAGGACATGTTATGAAATTAATGATAAAAGACAATATTTTTTATAAAAGACAATGAAAAACATTTATTATGATCATAAAGATGTGGGACTCTTTAATAACGGTGATTATTTAGTATTTTCTTTTAAAAAGACAGAAAAAATTGTATCAGCCATCTATCTCGTAACCAGCCTTATAAAAGACAATGAACCAATGAAATGGGAATTAAGAGAAAGTAGTATGACGCTTCTTTCTATACTCATGACCTTGAATGGAGCTGAGTCAATCGATAAAAACAGATTATTACAATCATTTTTTACTTCATCAATTCAAATGATTTCTTTTTTGAATATATCCTTTGTTTCTGGTCTTATTTCTGAAATGAATTCTTCAATTATTATTCATGAAATAACATCACTTGTGGATTACTTGAAACAAAATTCAATTTCATCAATGCATCCCGCAGGGTTCATTCTATCGGACAGTTTTTTTGCTGTTGATAATTCAACTACTTCAGACCAAGATCATCATAAAGGACACAATGGTGTATTAAGGGCTAACAGCTCATCGGCCTCTCTTAAAAATAAGAATTTGGTCATAAAGGACAAAAAAGATATACGAAAAAATAATATCATTAATTTACTCAAGAAGGATTCACACTTGACGATTAAGGACTTTGTAAAAGTCATAGCTGATTGTAGTGAAAAGACTATACAACGAGAACTCATAGATCTTGT
>JAYTHA010000055.1:0-5456 GCA_043732935.1 Candidatus Tayloriibacteriota bacterium | reverse complement strand
TCATTGTACACTAAAAATCTTCTCATAAAAAATATTTTTCAACGTTTTTAAGTACTAAGAAATAAATTTCCCACTCTGTAAAATACAAAGTTAAACCAGACTTACAAATAAAGCTATTTTTGGGTGAAATTCAAAACTTTTCCCACTATGAGATTATTCTTTTTTACAAAACCGGCATTTGCTTCGAGTACATAGGAGCTTTTTTCGATTGGGGTGAAGACTTTTGGATATGTATTCGGTGAAATATCATTTTCTATGTAAATAATTTTACCCTTTTCATCTAACCAAAGTATATCTATAGAAAATTTCATATCTTTCATCCAAATTCCATATCGATCTGGCTCGTCGAAAGTAAAAAGCATAGCGCTGTCTTGAGAAAGAGTTTCCAAGTTTCCTAATCCCTTTGTCCGAGTCTCAGAAGTACTCACCACGATCAAAGAAATTTCTTTATTAGGAAGATTGAGAACAGTTTGCTTTTCATATACATGCGCATTCAATTGGGAAAAAAGAGAAATCGTTCCGACAAGTATAGCTCCAGCAACTGTAAAAATTAAAAGGCGTATGGGCATATTATGTATTATGATTCTAATAATTCCTCGATGCTCTTATCAGCAAAACCTCCGGCCTGAAGATTCCAAAGTCGCGCATACATTCCATATTTTCTCACAAGCTCATCATGACTTCCCTCCTCAAGTACTCCATCTTTTCCAAGAACAATAATTCTATCCATTTTTCGTATTGTTGAAAGTCTATGTGCGATTACTAAAGTTGTTTTTCCTTTCATTAAAGTTGCAAGCGCATCTTGAATAAGAGATTCTGAATGAGAATCCAAACTTGAAGTGGCTTCATCGAGCACAAGTATCGGAGCATTTTTCAAAAGTGCCCGAGCGATAGCAACTCTTTGTCGTTCACCTCCAGAAAGTTTTACTCCGCGCTCGCCGACAAAAGTTTCATACTGATATGGAAATTCTTTTATAAAAATATCACAGTGTGCTAATTTTGAATACTCCCTCACCACATCCCAAGTCGTAACTTTCGGATAGATGATACCTCCTGGTTGTTTATTTTCTGATTCTAATTTCATGAACTATTAACTATCCTTTTTTCTTCATCGGATGCAAATGTGCAACTATTCCCATTGCCAATGCAATAATCACCAAATTCTTAATAATGTATTGCCCTTCAAGCGTCGGCATAAGAAAACTTTGCCATGTCATATCAGTTAAGAAAATAAGAGGTAATGTCGTCATAATCATATGAGGGATTAGAAGCGCAATAGACAATCTGGCTAAACGTGGAATAAGGAATGATATACCTATAAGTATTTCATACAGAGCGAAGAAAACAATAAAGGTATCCCAGCTCATAAATGACATAGTTGCATTAAGAAGATCAGCGACCATAGGATTTGCTGGGCTTGTTCCGATTATTTTTAAAACCCCAAACCAGAAGAAAACAATGAAAAGCGCGATGCGTGCACACGGCATACTTATCCTTCTGAGGAGATGAATAAACCAGATGTCAAATTGTTCAAGATAACGGCGCATATGATTACCTACATTATATATGATAGTATGTAACTATGAAAATCGCTTTTGTAGGACCATCTGCTGTCGGAAAAGATGCGGTATCGGATCATATTGCTAAAAAATTTAATTTAGTTCATATATCAAGCGGGGATATTGTGCGAGAATACGTTACAAAAAATAATTTAGGCGGATTGGATAGAGCAAATTTAAGAATGGTTGGAAACACAATGCGAGCTAAGAAAGGCGGAGATATTCTTGTAAAAATTGCTCTTGAAAAAATAAAAGATAATTTTGTTTTAAGTGGATTGCGAGCTATCGATGAAATTGAAACCTTCAAGAAACTTGGCGGAAAGGTCATAGCTATCACTGCCCCAGTTGAAAAGCGTTATGAATTCGCGAAAGCTCGTGGAAGAATAGATGACAAAGTATCTCTTGAGGATTTTGAAAAAACTGAGGGTATAGAATATGCGAATAAAGATAAGAATAATTTAAATGTTGGAAAAGTTATATCTATGGCAGACATTGAAATTGTAAATGATGGAACTCTTGAGAAATTATTCAAGAAATGTGAAGCGATAGTTTAGATTATTTTCTACACGTATAGATAAAAGCTGGTGGAATACCCAGTAGAGTGAAGTCCACCTGAACAAATCTGAAAAGTGTCTGTAATTTCTTATGTGACTCTCTTGAATATTGGAATTGAATATACTGACTTGTAGTATCGAGAGAGTCTTTTATATTTTTTAATAAAAAATCCTTATTCGTATCATCAAGGTGAGCAAGAGGAATTCCTGAAATAATATAATCTGCTCTTGCTCCTTGCAAATGTTTTTTTAAATTAAGAGCAGAATCGTTCACCACCATAAGCCTTTGATCTTGCAAGGTAGATTTTACAAAATCGCAAAATTCCTTATTTGTTTCAAAAGAAACAAGAAGACAATCAGTGTGCATATTTTTTAATATATGCTTTGTTATTGAACCCGTCCCTGTACCAAGCTCTACTATTATTCGTGCCTTGTCAAAATCCACTTCTTTTAGCATTTTCTGCGCAAGAAATCGAGAACTTGGAACAATAGAACCGATCTCCTTCCAATTAGTCATAAAGTTCTTGATAAACTTACTGTATTCGATTATATAGTTAGTGAGCATTTCGTCATATTATTCTAGCATAAATTGACTGGTGGCAATTTTTACTTGAAGTTCGAATTTGGTTTTCAGAGAATCCAGAACAAATGAAAAGTCCCCATAGATGGGACTTTTCATTAAGACCTGGCAGTCGTTATGATTCAATACCTTTGCATCATCTAATGGATGTAAAGCTATTGAACCATTACGGGCTTATTGACAAAGATATTCAAAAGTAGTATAATAGCAACAATGATACGGCCATGGCAATTCTAAGCATAGTTCGTTGAAAACCTTTCAAACCAACAAAAACTCGGCGACGAAAGTTGCTGAGAGAACTGGAGCAAAAAACCTATGAGTACCAAAATACTCCTCTGGATTGGCATCATACTGGTTAGTGTGATGCAATCGCCGGTGTCGGCCATTTACTTGAATGGCACCAGCGATCCCTCAGCCAACACCACCGCCCCGACCAACAACGTCCGAGGCTGTAATGCTGTTGGCAAGTGCAATGGCTTCGCGATCGTCCGCACGTGGACGAATACTGCTATCAGGATTTCCTCTCATGGGGTCCCGGCAGTTGGCGACATTGCAGTCTTCGACGATGGAAGCTACACCATCACGAACGTCACATACGACCCGGACCCCGGAGTCGTTGGTATCAGGTTCAACAGGAACTTCACCAACAATTCATGGACAAAGGTCAGCACGAATATCAACCTCAACGGCAAAGGCGTTCAGGTCATGGGCTACTGCAGCCTACAGAAGGGCCGGCAGATAACAACTGTTCTAGGCTGTCCTTCCCAACCGCTCATCCTATCGAGCATTGCGTGCTTCAACTCAAGTAACATAATCACCGTAACTGGTGGCGATATTGGAACACACTTCGTCATCCGGTGCCGAACGAACTTCGGCCCTTGGGTTACGATTACAACCGAAATGAATATGCCGGCAAGCAAGTGCTACGGCATTTCCACACCGCAGGGTGGGTCGTGCTCGGGTCAGTTGATTCAATACCAAGCAATGGTGACAGGTCTCACAACCATCACCAATGGCTACGAGCGTTTCGAGACCGGTCTTGGTATCAAACGCCACGGCACGAACACCATCGAACAAGGTGTCAACTCAGACGGTTCGGCTCGCTACGAGATGGCTTGGAATGCCGACGGCGGCGCTGATGAATGTGCCACAGGCCCTCAAGACTCGTCTGGTCCTGGATTCGTCGTCAACACAAATACCGGCCTCTACGAGCTCTCATTGCTCGTCGAATCTGGTGATGAGGGTCCTTACTGGGACAGTGGCTGCATAGGCGGCATCCTGTATGGGCCGATGACGGATCAACGAGGAATGACGCTCGGAGAAATCATCAACAATGAATTCGTCGGTTACTGGACTTGGTCAACAGCAGGACCTCCACAACCGTCAAAGACCCAGTTTACTGGGGTCGGACGTCACTATCAGTGGTTGAAGTCGAATAAATTCGTTCCTTGAAACACAGGAATCACAGGGGCGGAGGGTGCAACGCATCCTCCGCCCTTTTTCTATATCATTCTATATCACTTCAATACCTAATTGAGAGTTGCAGCACACATACACATACTACTGCACACATGAAGCTGTGTGGTACAAGCCAAAGGATCGAACTTCACCGCACCAACCTTTATAGTGTTCCAGTAACAGAGTTTTGCTGGAATATCATTAACGTACTTGCTGACATCAGCTAGGTGGCGATTTTGTTTGTTTTAATCTTTTTTAATTACCCGCCCTCAAAGGGTGAGGATATGTGTACTTTGTGTAACCAGGTTTTGCGGAGAGTATGTAGTCGCGGCCAGATACAATGAATGCTGACGTGCTTTGTGGACTAGTGCCACATTCCGTACCTCCGTAATCTGATAAGCTAACACCTACAGTGCCATTATTATTCCAAATATAGAGCGGTTCTGAATCACCTTTGTAGGTTATTGAGTCATTTCCAGATGTGCCTGTCACATATCCCATACCAACTTGTCGTGGCGCTGGGTAACCACCGCTCCAACATGGATTTGGTCCCCCATTTCTCTGTAGATTCATCACTGTCATGTTGATTTCAGGTTTGTTATTGTAGTCTGTCGAGGTAATATCAGGGATGATGTTATCTGTGATTACTCCAGTTCCGCCGCGTAGGTAGAAGAAATAATTCGTATTCATCGTATTGCCATCATTATATCCGTTGAATAAGAATTTATTATCATATACTTCGAAATGCCTGTTTCCGTAGTTGCTTGTATCAGCGCCATGGGAGCCGACTCCTGAATTATTGAATAGGTTATGTCGCATCACACCTCGCGCGTTGTCGTTAAAATCGATAGAATTCAGAAAACCGTGGAAATCAGAATCTTCTATGTAGAAGTTCTTGGTTCCTGTGGTATCGTTTGCTCCCATAGTTGACGGCGACGTCCAGGTATTTTCAGTAGTATATACCTTGAATGGTTGTACTGATTGTGAGTATAGTCGTGCTACGAACGAGTTATTCCAGAATATACCGCCCCTTGTATGGACATAGAAGATGGTATTACCTCCGGTATTGTTGTCTTCAAAATAATTATCGTGTACGGATATAGGTTTGGAAGGAGTAATCGCATCAAGCCTAAACATATCACCTATAGCTGTGCCTCTCACAAATCTAATACCGCTCATTTCTACGCTCTTTGTATCATCCTCTGTGATGGTAAGCATGGTACCCGATACATTGTTCGTGATAGTCGTATTTGCGTCGGTTGAGAAGATCCAGAGAGGATGCGTGCCACTACCTTCAACAGAAGT
>JAYTHA010000054.1:0-6699 GCA_043732935.1 Candidatus Tayloriibacteriota bacterium | reverse complement strand
CAAGAACAATAATTCTCTCAGGAGGGAAGTCATTTATTTCTTCAACGGTTATAAGTGTATCCTTTTTTGGTTTAAGAAGACCGAGATGACGACAAATTTCTATATTTGTTTTCATGCTACGTCCTTCAATTACAACCTTCTTGCCGTATTTTTCTGCGAATTCAATTATCTTAAGCATTCTTTCGAGAAGAGAGGCGAATGTTGCAATAATAAGTCTGCCCTTTGCATTCTTTATAATTTCCTCAATATTCTTATGAACGACTTTTTCTGGAATAGAAAAGCCTGGATTTTCTACGTTTGTAGAATCAGCCATAAGAAGAAGTACCTTTTCATTTTTAAATGCACGATCATATTCCCCAACTTCTTCATCTGTTGGAATGCCGTTAACATGGTCAAGTTTGAGGTCACCAGTGTGAACTATTGAACCAAATGGAGTTTGTATGATGATACCCATAGCATCTGGAATAGTATGTGTTACTGCGAAGAACTTTATTTTTAAAGCCCCAATAGTGATAGTTTCGTCTTTTTCAACTATTTTAATATCGAGAGGAGGGAATTGAGGGAATTCTTCTTGGCGCTTCTTTATCATTACTGAAGTAAGCATTCTCGTATACAAAGGCGGATTGCCAATTCTTGGCATTACATAAGGAATACCACCGATATGGTCAAGGTGGCCGTGAGTGATGATAACAGCTCGTACTCTATCTTTTCTTTCCTCAAGATATTTTGTGTTTGGAAGAATATAATCGATTCCTGGAGTATTTTCATCCTTGAATTGGAAACCGATATCAATGACAATAATATCATTACCACATTCAATCATGGTCATGTTTTTTCCAATTTCCTCAACACCTCCAAGTGGAATGATTCGTATCGAGTCAGGAGAAAGAGGAGGAACTGTATCCTCAACCTTTTTATGCACCTGAGTCGCCTCTGGCGGTCGTGATGGTCTCATTCCATGAGAACGTCCTCCTGAATGGGAGCGTGATCTCGCTGGATGAGTAGAAGGTTTCGCTGGTCTTGCGGTCGCCGGTGCCACTACCGCTGATTCTGTGTTTTTTACTTCGTTCATAATGATGTATTAATGTTAATTTATTTTGATTGTACGAATATTTTCCAAACATTGTCTGTTGCTATATACCACTTATCGATGCCGTACCATCTATCGGAAGGGTTGGTAATCGGTCCGAAATTCATACCCTTAACTTTATCTGGAACGATATACATATATTCTGGGGAATAAAGGAATATAGCTGGTAATTCGTCCTGTATGATTTTTTCAAATGCGAGGTACTTACTTTTTTTTACTTTTTCATCAGCAATTGTTCGTGCATCTTCGAGAAGTTTGTCTGCTTTACTGTTCACATACATTGCCACATTGAGCCCAGGTGAAGTTCTTTGTGAAGAATGCCAGAATGCATAGAGATCCAAATCCTTTCCGATAAATTCTCCGAAGAGCAATGCATCGTATTTTCTTGTTTTTATAATATTTTGTGAAAGGTCGCCGTATTCGAATACTTTTACTGTTACTTCTGCCCCGATGCTTTCCCAGTCCGCTTTTGCCATTTCAGCTGCTTGTTTGAGATCAGGAGTATCAGCTGTTTCTATTGAGAATGAAAGTATTTGACTTGATTTCTTATCCTTCTTTTCTAAAATTCCATCTTTATTGATTGTCCAACCAGCTTTTGCAAGAAGAGCTTTCGCTGAATCTTTATCTGCAGATTTTGCTTGAGCACTGCTTGTCCCCATTGTTCCTACAGGAATCGGGCTATTGATGGTTATTCCGTAGCCGTATAATATTTTCTGCACGATTTTTTCTTTATCTAGAGACATATCGAGAGCTTGACGCACTTCCTTATTTCCTAGTACTGGAGCATTATTTTGATTTAAGAAAATTCCAAATATGCGGGGAAGTGGAGTATCGAGTACTTTTACTGATGGGCTTGTTGAGGCGATACGAGCTGCTTCTGATGGGGAAATTCCTGCAATGCTTTCTATTGTTCCAGCAGTATATGCATCAATAGCGTCTCTTTCATTCGGATAGAAATAAATATTGAGCGAAGAAATATATGCTTCGCCATTATGATATCTGCTAAATGGAGTCAGATTATAAATTTGTGGAATACCACCACCGTCTCTTTTAATACTTTTAATCATATAGGGTCCAGTACCGATTGGTTCAGTATTATATTGGCTGAAAATAAATTGATCAGCATCGACATTTTTCCAAATATGCTTCGGTAATATTCCGAGAGTGGTATTTGATAGGAATGGTGAGTAGGGTTGCTTTAAAATAAATTGGATTTGGCTTCCGTTTATCTTTTTTATTGTTACATTTGCCCAATCAGCTCTTCGTGGGCTTTTCAGAGCCCCATCCTGAATTTTTTGTATGGTAAATTCAATATCATCTGATGTTAATTGAACTCCATCATGGAAACGAATATCATCTTTTAATGTAAAAGTGTATGTAAGTCCATCATCAGAAATAGTATATTTTTGAGCAAGGTCGCCCACAAGCTCTCCTTTGTCATATTTCATTAAACCAGAATAAATCAGCGTTGAAATATCCCTATCAACATCAGTAAATGCCAATACAGGATTGATTGAACGAGGAAGTCCTATGACTCCTTCAGATAATGAGCCTCCATGAGCCGGTATCGGAACCAAAAAGGCTTTATTGACTCTCAATGCCATCATCATGGCACTTATGAGAGCTATAATAATTAAAATACCCAAAACAACCTTCTCTGTAACAGAAAATTGACGTATAAGCTTAAGGATTTTTTCTCCTCCTTTGATGCGTATTTCTTTATGAGGAGTCGGTGATTGTAAATCGTTCACGATAGTGTGCGCGTAGAATTTAGAAAACTACGGATGCGCGATTAAGGTTAAATAAGATTGATGAGTGCTGAAACAGCAAAAAGTATTGCAACTACAATTGTTATAATGAAGAGTGTTTTTTCAAATCCACGACGTGTATGAAATGCAGAGCTGAAATTGTCACTACCACCAAAAGCTCCACCAATCTGGGCTCCAGTTCGTTGAAGTAGTATTGCGGTTACAAGGATAACGGCAAGTACAATCTGTATGTACGGAAGTATAGAGACGATAATCTTCATTGAAAATAAGTATAGCACATGACACAGAAGGGTGCAAGTTGGCATGGTTTATGAAGCTGTAGTATAATTATCGCATTATGAAAAAAATTGTATCTATAGTAGCTGTGCTCGTTATTATTATTTTATTATTTTGGAAATTAAGCGGTTCAAGTTCAGTCGTTGCTCCGACTCCATCTGGATCTGATGAGTCGTCAACAACAACACTTTCTGCAAGTCAGACAGTTAAGCTTTCTGATAAATTATCAGAATACAAAAATGATGAGCTTGGTTTTGCTATAAAGTATCCTACAACTTGGGAGAAGAAAGAATCTCCAGCAAATGTAACATTTGACGTATCAACAATTAATTATACTGATAAAGAGAAGAACACCATCTCTACTCTTCAAGCAAAAGTTGATGTTCTTTCAGCAAAATGTGCTTTCCCTCCAGTAACTACAGTAAAAGAGAGAGATACTTTGAAAGTCGGAGCTCTTACATTTAATATGATTTCTATTGCAAATACAGTACAAAATAGAAGTTTCTTTAATAGAATGTATTCTTTGCAAAAGGATTCAATTTGTTACTTTTTCACATTCTCTTCTGTTACTTCAAGTCCTGCAAGTAAAGGATTCACTGGCGTTGAAGCGCAAAAGGTTGGTGCTCAAAATAAGACTCTCGTAGATACTGCGGATGCTCAATTCAAGGACATGGTCAAGTCCTTCTCATTTGTAGTAAGTCCAGTTGGAAAGGATGAGACTACAGTATCTCCTAAGAAATAACTATGAAAAAAGGATTAATTATTATTATCGTACTAGTTGTTGCCATTGTAATCTATGGATTCGCAACATATAACAGCTTGATTACTTTAAATGTGAATGCAGATTCACAATGGAAACAAGTCGAAACTCTTTATCAAAGACGTTTTGACCTTATTCCGAACCTTGTTGAATCAACAAAGGGCGTAATGAAGCAAGAACAAGCGGTGTTCACTGCCATTGCTGATGCTCGTACCAAGTATGCTGGCGCTACTACTCCAGATGCGAAGGCTCAAGCTGCGGGACAAGTTGAAAGTGCTCTTGGACGCTTGCTTGTGATTACAGAAAATTATCCTCAATTGAAATCTTCAGATACGGTTCAAACTCTCATGTCTCAACTCGAAGGATCTGAAAATCGCATCAGTGTAGAAAGAATGAGATTCAATGATTCTGTAAAAGCTTATAATCTTAAGGTAATGCGAATCCCAAGTTCAATCGTGGCTTCTATCACTGGTTTTTCTGAAAGAGCATATTTTGAGGCAACTAAAGGCTCAGAAAACGCTCCTCAGGTTAAATTCTAATATATGAAGCGAGTACTTACTCTCGCAAGCTTAATACTATTTCTTGGTGTGTCTTTGGTACATGCCTATACAAGCCCTGGAAAACCCCAGGGTTTTGTAAATGATTTTGCAAAAACTTTATCATCTGAAACTCGCACTGTACTTGAAGAGAAATTAAGTACTTTCAATTCCCAGACAACTATTCAGATAGCCGTTGTCACAATTCCTGCTCTTGGAGATGAAACAATAGAAA
Source organism: Candidatus Tayloriibacteriota bacterium (assembly GCA_043732935.1). Taxonomy (GTDB): domain Bacteria; phylum Patescibacteriota; class Minisyncoccia; order Phycocordibacterales; family PALSA-1337; genus CAIOGI01. Next base: position 2,033 of record JAYTHA010000054.1, on the reverse strand, counting down.
GCTATGCAGTAAAACTTTTCGAAGAATGGAAAATAGGGCAAAAGGGAAAGGATAATGGTGTTTTATTTCTTATTGCACCGAATGATAAAAAAGTAAGGATAGAGGTCGGTTATGGTCTCGAGGGAGTTCTTACTGACGCTCAGTCGAATGGAATTATTCAGGGTATAGTGCTTTCTGAATTTAAAAATGGAAATCTTGAAGAGGGAATTGTAATGGGAACAGGTGCGATTATTTCTGTGGTGAAAAACGAAGCGGATTACTCAAGTTCAGTACCTTCTTCGTCTGACAATAATAAAAATTATCTTTATATTTTCGCATTCATTATCTGGGGTGTAGGACTTATTATCCGTATTTTAAGTAAATCAAAATCATGGTGGCTTGGTGGTGCGATGGGCACCATAGGAGGAATTATTATCGGCGTTGTCTACGGATTTATTTTTGCAGGAATTGCATCCATCATAGTTCTAGCTATCATCGGATTAATCATTGATTATATTGTTTCTAAACATCCACCGAAGGGTGGTGGAGGTTTTTGGCCGATATTTCTCGGTGGTGGAAGAGGTGGAAGTTCAAGCGGAGGTGGTTTCGGAGGTTTTGGTGGAGGGTCATCTGGAGGTGGGGGTTCAAGTGGAAGTTGGTAATATAAAAAAAGAAGGGCCTCGGACGACGCATTTGTCCGAGGCTCGTTCTATTCACAAATCAAGTCCACTGTAATCGCTATCGAGACGAAACTCAGGCGGAATCTTTTCCTTGAAAACCAACGAATAGTCGTTAGTAGCCTTTCGTGTTGTTGGTGTCGCGTCAGTCACTTGAACTTGATTACTCCGACTGTTATTTTCTTGCGAAGTGTTATCGGGTAATTGTTTCAGTTTCATAGCTCAGTTTCTCCATTCCTATTATACTCTCATTGTGTTATTTATTTTTGATAAAAAGTGGATAAGTTTTTTAGAAAAATGTATGCTAGTAGTGTTTAAAAAATGGAAGGTTCGCATAGCGGTCTAGTGCTCTATTTATTTATAGAACTAGACCTATGATATACTGTAAGTATGTCTGAAATTCATTTATTAAAACATCCTAAAAAGAGTCATCGGAAGAAAGTAATTTTACCAAAACATTCAATTTTGCTGGCAGAATTTTTTGGCATCATGATGGGTGATGGTGGAATTAATAACTTGTGGCAAGTCACCATTACTTTAAATTCAATCAAAGATGCCCTATATTCAATCTACGTTTCTAACTTGTGCAATAAGCTCTTCGGTATTTCTCCTGCTATTCGTAAGAGAAAAGAGAGAAATGCACTTGTAATATCACTTGCGAGTACATCAGTTGTTGATTTCTTGGCGGACGAAGGATTATTGCGGGGAAATAAGCTTAAACAAGGATTAAAAATCCCCGAATGGATCTTAAAAAAGAAATCATACCACAAGGCCTGTGTTCGTGGTCTGATAGATACTGATGGTTGTATGTTCGTCCATGTTCATAAAGTAAAAAATAAAATATATAAAAATATTGGGCTAACTTTTACCAGTTTTTCTCCAGAATTAATTTTTCAGGTAGCAGAGATATTTGCAGAATTTGGTGTTGTACCTCATATTAGTGGTGGGGGTACGACTATATATGTATACCAAGCTGACGCGGTCGCAAAATATTTAAAAATATTCGATACCTCCAATCAACGTATCAAATCGGTGTATCAAAAATGGAAAGATGCCAGAGCGGTCGAATGGGCTACCCTGGAAAGGTAGTATATCCGAAAGGGTATCGAGGGTTCGAATCCCTCTCTTTCCGCCAGAAAACGAAATCGGATTTTAGAGCCGAAATTGGGTCGCGCCGACCCAGATTTGCGTTCAGAAACCCTTTTCGAATTTTGTACAATAGACACCGCAATTTCGCAAGAAACACAAAATCGTCCGAAAAAGGCGAAGGAATCGCAGAATGTGGAGGGCGGAGCGGAATTCCCCCCTGAAACCCCCCTTCCGCCCCGCCCGCTCCCTGTCTTATTTTTTCGGGTATTTTGAGAACCAGTGCAAAAG
>JAYTHA010000053.1:0-1744 GCA_043732935.1 Candidatus Tayloriibacteriota bacterium | reverse complement strand
TACCATAGGACGCAATTCATGCGTGGATTTGAAGGACCATTCGACCCGAACTTTTCCGTCACCTGATATCCATTCGCCTTCTCGGGTTCTGTCATTTGGCATTCCGAGTTTATCCACAAGCTCCTGATAGGAGGCATGCAGATATCCGTGGAAGCGGGTTTTGAGCGTGTCCCTTTGGGAGGCTGGAATAAATCTGGTTTTCGCTTTCATTTCGATGTACTTCTAATTGCTGGTAAATTCGACCTTTTTAGACGAGCAGTGGGTTATACAAAAAACCCCACTTTTTAAGTGAGGTTTTTCCAATTATTCTATTTACGGCCTTATTTTACGGCCTTTTGCAATGAAAGATGGTGTTGTTATATCCTAAACTCCATCACATCTCCATCCTTTACGATATACTCCTTACCTTCAGTTCTGAGTAGTCCCTTTTCACGAGCAGAACCAAATGAACCTGATTCTATTAGCTTATCCCATTCGATAACTTCAGCGCGTATAAATTTTTCTTCAAAGTCACCATGAATAGCAGTTCCTGCTTTTGGAGCAGTCCAACCTCGTCCAATAGTCCATGCTCGAGTTTCCTTTTCACCAGTTGTAAAATATGTAATCAGATTTAAAAGCTCATAACCTTTTTTAATGAGATCATCAATGCCATCATCCTTTGAGCCAAGACCTTCTCGAAGTTCTTTTTTATCTTTATCTTCTATGTCCTTGAGTTCATGTTCAATTCCCGCATCAACAATGACCCATTTCACATTATTTTCTTTAAAGAATTTAATGAGGGCTTGATATCGCTCATCATTCACTTCATCAAGATTCTTTCCACCCGCCTTCTTATTTAAAACATACATAAATGGCTTTGAGGTAAGTAGGTGTAGAGATTTCAGAAATGGCGCTTCGAATTCATCTGGAGTTACCGAAGAGGCAAGCTTACCCGCATCGAGTGCTATTTTTATTCTTTCAATAAGTCCATTCTCAATAATTGCCTCTTTTTTACCGGCTTTTACTTCTTTATTCAAATTTGCAAGGCGCTTGCCGACTGTCTGCATATCAGCAAGAATAAGTTCGAGATTGATAACTTCAATATCCTTGAGCGGGTTGATTTTGCCATCTACGTGAATGATATTGTCGTCTTCAAAAATTCGTACAACTTCAGCAATAGCATCTGTTTCTCGGATATTTGTGAGAAATTGATTTCCCAAACCTTCTCCATCAGATGCGCCTTTTACAAGACCCGCAATATCTACAAATTCTACGACTGCAGGCACAGTTTTCTGAGTCTTAGAAAATTCAGCAAGCTTATAGAGACGCTCATCTGGTACTGCAACAACACCCACAGATGGATCAATTGTAGCAAATGGGTAGTTAGCAACAAGAACACTCTTTTTTGTAAGAGCATTAAATAGTGTTGATTTACCGACGTTTGGCAGGCCGACGATTCCGATGGATAGTGACATGAGAGAAATCTAACATGAAAATGAAAAAATAAAAAGAAAATCGCCCCAATGGATGCGGGCGAATGTCTGTAAATTGATCTTGTGATCAAAAAGCTAACGACCACGCTCAGAATGAAAATGGGAACGAGCGCGATGCTGTCGGCCTGTGTAGGTCGGTAAACTTCTCCTTCGTGCTGAAGGAAAACCTCTGTTGTCGTTGGGATAAAACTCCATCCGAACAACCGCACCAAGGAACATGATGATAGGAACAAATGAAGCATTCATAGTATCTGATGTCCAAGAAAAATAAT
>JAYTHA010000052.1:0-1566 GCA_043732935.1 Candidatus Tayloriibacteriota bacterium | reverse complement strand
ATCATATCCTGATCTTACCTCTGAAAAATTTTCAACAAAACTTATTATCAGCGTAAAACGAAAGGCTTAGGATGAGGGAGTCGATTAGAGAGGAGAAGGGACAGACCATGAAAGAGATTTTGTTTTCTGGACGCAGCGTTCATCACGTGAAAACGTTTCGTTCTCTACTTGGCTATATTGAAGTTGTTGTGTCAGCATCATCAAGTGGCAATGTTGACGTTATCCCTGTAGATAGTATTAAACCACTGAGATATGACGAGAACGGTTCACCTATTGCTAGTGGGACAGTAGCAGAGCTGCGCATGAGAGATCTACGCTTGCTCGACTACCTTTTTAATCCTGATGAAATACACTCGATTTTGGTCAGAAAGAACTGTGTCGTATTGTCCTTAGACCCGTTCCGAGCTGTCATCACTGCTGACAGGATAATTGTAGTCACTCCATCACAACCAACGGCGGAGGATAATATGGATCAAATACTGAAAATATTTCAGAAGAACTTTTACGGTACGTTAAGATAATTTCATAAGGTCAATATCGACATGATTGAATATGCGACTCTCGCTGTGCTGCTGACGAACTATTATATTTCTGAGCCCTGTATAACTTACGATTCAATCTTACGCCATGCAAAGAAGAATCGGCACTCAATTTCACTTTTTCTGTCCAATAAATCGTAACTTTGTTACAATTGTTTTCTTCCATCAGCGTGGCAATGTTGCGATGACTCCACGAAAACTTCCAACACATCTTCATCAATTGGCTTACAAGAAACCTCAAGCACTACCTTGACCGCATCTTCAACTGAACAAATATACGGTAACGGCAATGCAGCCTTTGAATTTCATGTTTATGACGTAGTATTGACCACTATAAGTTCACTGCATAGGTGAGTGATTCAATCGCCATACGGTATCTATGACCCGTTCTTCAATTCTTCGGCTGTAATACATGAATATTTGTCATACAAAAATAACGAATCCCATTATTAAATATTCCTTCCTACCATTCTGTCTTGATTCTTTGTGATGAAAAAGATGCTACCTACTCCTGGATTGTCTCTTCTCACCCTCTCTCCTCCCCTCACCTCTCTTCGCCCCATCAATCGAATCATAATTCAAACCAAAGTCATGAATACAAAAGCCTCAATGAAGAGGTCCAGGAGGTGCTCAAGCTGCTCTTTCCTCGATCAGCTTTTAATATCTCATATTCCGTTCAGGTGTGTGACACCAACGCTTTATTCTACAAGAACCCTTTATCGATGTACTTATTTTTAAAGCTCTCGTACTTGATTCCGAATTTGTCTGACCTTCTCCCCATCTGACCCAAGAATCCTGAACCTTGCACCCTAACTCTAATAAATTCCAAGAATTGGAGAATTAAGAACACATTTCTTATTTTCTTAACAAATTATTGCATTTCCCACTTGAAATATATTTTATTTGAATATAAAATCTGCGTGGTTTGTTGTCTTTATTGTACTTGAGTTGACTACTCTCACAGTGTCTATTTTACTGCATATTATCTCTGTTTAAGAATGACTGTTCTTCTACATCTTAGAGACTC
>JAYTHA010000051.1:0-2775 GCA_043732935.1 Candidatus Tayloriibacteriota bacterium | reverse complement strand
AACCGCAATGAGGTGATTATCTTCGTAGAGGACTTTGATTTCAGACTGTGTATTATTTTTCATAGTTTAAATCATTATATACTTTTAGTTTAAGGTAGTTAAGTTGCTTAAACTGGAGTTGGGTCTTGGTATGGCACTTATTCAATTTTTAACATTTTTCTGAATTTATGTGTATTCCCATGTTTCAATAATCCCTTATATGAATTCACTGATTGAGCCGATGGATTAGTTTTTAAATTTTTAGCTATCCGCTTTCTAGTGGATGTTCTTAAAATTTTATAATCTGGAAAATGTATCCAACCCAAGAAATCAAGTCCTGATGATATAGTCTTAATAAAAACTTTATCCGGATGTAGATTGAGATGAAGCTTTTCAGTAAGGAAACTATCTATTTCTAATAATACTTTTTCTAACCAATTTTTATCCTTTAAGAAAATGACAAAATCATCCGCATAGCGGATGTAGTATTTTGCTTTGATATAATGCTTCATGAATTGATCGAATTCATTCATGTAGATATTGACGAAAAGCTGTGATGTGAGGTTGCCGAGAGGTACTCCTATAATAGCTGATTTTGAATGAAAACTGCTGATAATTTCAAACAATAAATTCAAAATATCTTGATCTGGTATATATGCGATTAAGATATCTTTTAAAAGAGAGTGATCGATTGAATCAAAAAATTTTCTAATATCACACTTAAGTACCCATGCAGTCTGTATGTGATTCTCCGAAACCTGATATGAAAATGATCTGAAACGACTAATGGCTTTATGAGTACCTTTATTGATACGACAAGAATACGAATCCGCAATAAAGGTCCTATCAAAGAATGGATAAAGTATTCGATAAATGGCATGATGCAAAAGCCGATCTCGTACGCAAGCTTTATGGATCTGCCTTGGTTTTGGATCAGAGATACGGAATGCTTTATAACCGCCATGCCGATAGCTTTTATCTTTAAGATCATTGTGAAGTGAGGATATATTTTCAAAAAGCCTCATCTGAAAATCCTGCACATCAGCCTTGCCACGTTTTCCATTCAGAAATTCATGCCATGCTAGGAGTAAATTTTCAATAGAAATGATATCATCATAGGTATGATTGAGTTGAATTCGCGACATACCGATAAGAATACCCCCCCCCCCCGCTGATTTTGCCAGTCCTACAAAAAACAAAATCAGCATACACTCTGTGGTATCACGTCTATGAAAATAGCCCCAAACCATTCCGCACTGCTTTTGGTTTTCGAATAGAAAATGCATTTATTGACCTCCTTGAACTGGAATTCCTAACTGCGTATGCCCACGGAGAGAAGAAGGTGGATTTGGTAGAAAAGACTCAGAGCAAAATCGACGCACTACGATTTTTACTCCAGACAGCGTGGGAAACAAAGCATATAAAAGACAAGCAGTATATCATTGTTTCAAAAGTTCTTGAGGAGGTCGGGAAAATGATTTTTGGCTGGCGGAAATCACTTATGCAAAAACTCCCGTTCATCACAAAAAAGTAATGTTCGGGAGAAAATAAAGAGTTTCGAAGGAAGAGCTGATTGTCAGCATTCCACTCATTGTCGTTGTCGAACCTGTTGACATTGACATTCCACCGGCTGTCATTCCAGTTGACGTTGAGGACAAACACTTTGTGTAAAAAGTCTTCTGCAACACTGCCTATAGATCACTCTCAGGGCTGTATCGTATTCGAAGACATTATCTTCATAACTTTCCACACCAACTTTTTATTTTTTTATTCTGAAAGAATTCAGAAAAAAACACGTCACCCGAAGCAAAGCCGAGGATGCCAACATGTTTCTAAATATAGTTTACATTATTTTGTATAGAAAACACCCGAAACATGCTGTTGCGGGTGAGTGTCAAAGGGACACAATTTCCAAGTTTCAGTTGCGAAGGAAGAGCCGACGGTCAGCAGACCACCCACTGTCGTAGGCGAACCTGCGGACAAAGACATTCCACCGGCCGCCATACCAGCGGACGCCGAGGACAAACACTTCCCCTTTGTCGTCGTGAATGGGAAACAAGTTGGCACCACCATCGTTGAGCAGACTCACGGACTTATCGCCCTTATGGAATCTGAGAACAAGTTCTTCAACCTGCTTGGGGTTGTATGTCTTGCTTGCTCCTACGAACTTTTTGCCAAGCATTCGCAGATTATCTGAGGATTCATTCAGCACAGCTTGTGCCATGTGTTTGAACATCATGCCGGCTCTCACGAGCTTCATGACTTTCGTTTCACCACCCTCGGTTGCAGGGAGACTTTTAGTCAGCCAGTGATCCAGATCACTATCGCGCCGGAAGATGCTGGAATCGGTGAAGCAATCGGCAGTGTTGCATGCTGTCACGGCAGGTGTTGCGATATTCATCGCCACACAAGCCATAATGATAGCGACGATGCTGTGTGCTTCCAAGGCGAGGGCTTTGGCTGACTTTGTCGGCGGCGTCCAACATGGCTCGCGCCGATTGAACCTGTTGAGTTCACGGAGAACTTCATCGCCATTTTCACCACAGATGATGTTGGTTTCCAATTGATTGAGCGGTCCGCGAACTTTGCGGAGCGCATTCTTGAGCATGGTATTCATGGTCAATCTTCTTTCATTCGGCCAGTAGAGAAACGCCAAAGCAGCAATAGGCTGTTTTGAGGATGTTGTGTGTCCTTGTTTCAAATAGCTGTACCTATTACGTATTATACTACTTCTTATAGATAAAGTCAATAGACTCGCCAAAATTAGAAAGATACCCTTATTTTAAGGCCCTTTAT
>JAYTHA010000050.1:0-2437 GCA_043732935.1 Candidatus Tayloriibacteriota bacterium | reverse complement strand
GGGCACCACTTATAGGTCATAAATAGTGGGGACAACCGCTGAAAGCGAGCTGTGGTCGTATGACCGCTAACTGTTGATAGACTGTGCATAACAATTGCTATACTTGCTGATTTTTATTGTATAATAATAGCATCGGTATTAATTATTATTAGTTAACATAAAAATATGAAAGCGTTACATTCAATTGCATTCGTTTTGGTTATCATCGGAGGTTTGAATTGGCTCTTGGTGGGTCTGGGTGTGGGTGATGTAGTTATGTACCTCGGTTCTACTCTTGCTACGATTGTTTATATTCTTGTTGGTCTATCAGCAATTTATCTTGTTGCTACACACAAGAAAACATGCAAGAACTGCTCAGCAGATTCAAGTGCTCCTATGTCTTCAGCAATGTAATCAGTTTTTAACTCCAGTAAACAAAGAGCCGGCTTTAGTCGGTTTTTTGTTGTAAAAAAGATTACCCCTATGTGCGGGTCTTGAGACGTTGCCAGTTCTGTAAAATTTAAAGGGTGGGCGATACAGGACTCGAACCTGTGACCTTCGAAGTGTAAATTCGTTGCTCTACCAACTGAGCTAATCGCCCAACTTCACTTAATATAGACTAAAAATGATAAATTTTCAATCTCCCATATTTGACTTATTGAATTATTGCGATATATAATACTTCTCATGAAGTCTAAATTAAGACAAAAATCCATAGAAATGAGAAGAGAAGGATATTCTGTTAAGGAAATAGCTGATACATTATCAGTGGCCAAGGGGAGCGTAAGTACTTGGGTCAAAGATGTTACTCTGACATTACAGCAGAAACTTCGTTTGAAAAATAAAACTCATTCACCTGATGTAATTGAAAAAAGAAGACAGAGTAGATTAAAAAATGAATTCAATAAAAAAACCCTAGCTATTGCAGAAGCCTCTAAGGAAATTAGGAAAATTGATAAAGATATGCTTAAAATGATAGGAATTGCTTTATATTGGGGTGAGGGGGGAAAGACGATGACAGGAATGGCTCGCATAAGCAATAGCGATCCAGCAATTATCAAAATAGGTCTAAGGTTCTTTAGGGAAATATGTAATGTGGAGGAAAACAGGTTTTTTGTACATATCCATATACACTCAGTAGAAGCAGTTCAGAGAGCAGAAAAATATTGGTCCAATATTACTGGTATACCAATCTCTCAATTTTATAAGACATATACAATTAAAAGTAAGGGTTCTAAAAATCTTCGCCAGACTCTACAATACGGCACTATTGATGTCGGTGTGTGTGATACCAAACTCCTTCTCAAGATTCTCGGTTGGATAGAAGGTTTAAAAAAGCAATTATAATATGAAAAAAATTGGAAAAATTACTATCCTCTATGAAGATAAGGATATCGTAGCGGTCAATAAGACTGCTGGCCTTGTCGTACATCCCGATGGAAAATCAAAAGGGCCATTCTTGACTGATTGGATTATAAAAAACTATCCAAAAACAAAGAATGTCGGAGAGCCTGTCGATACCAAGGATTATGGAATTATTGAACGTCCAGGCATTGTGCATCGGCTTGATCGAGATACTTCGGGTGTGATTCTTATTGCAAAGACAAAAAAGGGTCACGCTTGTCTTAAGGAACAATTTCAAGATAGAACACTTGCCAAGAAATACCTCGCTTTCGTCTACGGAGAAATGAAAGATCAATTCGGAATTATCAATAGGCCAATTGGCAGAAGTCCAAAGGATTTCCGACGCTGGTCTGCTACAAGGGGAGCACGCGGAGAAATGCGTGATGCGGAAACATGGTATACACTCCTGGCTCATAGAGTAGGGTATTCTTTTGTTGAAGTTGAGCCTAAAACCGGCCGTACCCATCAAATACGTGTACATTTCAAGGCTATCAATCATCCCATCGTTTGTGATGGCTTATATGCCTCTGAGAAGCCTACTGCGCTCGGCTTCACTCGCAATGCTTTGCATGCGTATTCTATTGAATTTACTAATTGTGTTGGTAAGAAGATCTTGATAAAAGCTCCAATTCCAGACGACTTTTTGAATGCTTTAGAGGAACTTGGCATCACAGATATTGCTAAAAACAAGGGTCTATGTTAGATTTGTCTCTACATTAGACAATATTTTATGGCTACAAATAAAAACATTATCTCAACAGTTACTGTCGAAGAGCGAAAGAAGCTCGATATTCGTCCTGGCGATACAGTAAAGGTATGGCAAAAGATTCAGGAAAAGGGAAAGACACGCCTCCAAGCTTTTGAAGGTCTCGTTCTTGCTCGTAAGCATGGCACAGAAGCTGGAGCCACATTTACTGTACGAAAGGTTATTGACGGCGTGGGTGTTGAGAAAATTTTCCCATTATATACTCCTATGATTGATAAGGTTGATCTTCTACGACGTTCAAAGGTTCGCCGAGCAAAACTTTATTTTGTTCGAGAAAAGGCTGCCAAG
>JAYTHA010000049.1:0-12565 GCA_043732935.1 Candidatus Tayloriibacteriota bacterium | reverse complement strand
TCCATTTGAAGAAGTTACTGTGACGATAGCGCTTTTTACACCTCGAGTATCATAAGCTTTTACGATAGAAGCCATAGTGCCTGTAAGTCCATCAGAACCTGTCCAAGCGTAAGTAAAGTTTCCTGTACCACCCGTAGCCTCAACACCCCAAGTAACTGGAGCACCGATTCGTGCAGTTAATTTATCAGGATAACAAGCGATCTGAATGTTATTGTTATTATTTACATAATTTGGAATACCCACAGTTACAGAATTTGAACATCCTTGAGTAATAGTTTGATTTCCAGAGTATACAGTGACTGACGCAGTCTTTGTACCAGCACCATGATAAACAGTATTGAGAGTTCTACCTGAACCAGAAAGATAGTCAGTGCCATTCCATGTATAGGTATAATAGCCGTTTCCTCCAGTTGCATTCGCTGACCAAATTACATTTGTTTCAGTTTGAGCAAAATTTGTATTTGCGGTACATGATACATAAACAGGAGAAGTATATGAATAGTAATTGTTGTTATAGTTATTATTGTAATTATAATCGTAATTATTATTGTTATAATAGTTGTCTCGAATCATTACATTATTACTGCAATTCTGAGATATGCTTTGACCGCCAGAAGTTACTGTAATAGATGCATACTTTGATCCAGCATTATTGTATGTTTTATAAATACTTGTTCCATATCCAGAAAGACCGTCATTTCCTGACCATGTAATATAATAGTTTCCTGTTCCACCATATACAGAAGCTCCCCACGTTATAGTGTCTCCAATATTTCCAGAAGATGGAGTTGAGTAACAAGAAGCGCCAAGAGGACTTTGACTCTGAGTTGGATATTGAGGAGTTGAAGGATATCCGTATCCACAAGTACTGCATGCTACTGTAGCACCTGTAGTATTTACGACGGTAGTGGTATTAGTATTGTTATTATCATGATTGTAACTATTTGTGATAGTTGTAGTCGTGTGTTTGGGATTATTATCACAAGCAAAAAGACATAAAGGATCAATAAGTTGTCCTAGGCTAAAAGCATGAGCCTTTACTGGTGCGACAGAAATAAGCAGTGTAAATGCAGATAAAATAAGTATCTTTTTCATAAGATGTGTATTCATAATAGTATGCCAGCAGTATATACTACATTTAATTAAATGTCAATAGTAGCCTTCTTTGCGTTGCTTTGTATGAACATTTTACGGCTTGGCACATCAGTTCCCATGAGCATATCGAAGACCTTATCAGCTTCCTGAGCATCATCAATATTGACTTGTCTGAGTATACGCTTCTCTGGATCCATGGTGGTTTCCCAGAGCTCATCAGCATTCATTTCTCCGAGACCCTTATAACGCTGTATTGAAATTTTTGCAGATCTCTTGATGTTTTCAGCTTCGATTTCTAATGTCTCGACTACATCATCGCGCACTTCTTCTATCTCTTGTATTTCATCAATTTCCTTTCCAATTACCTTATTCTTCTCTTCATCAGAATAGAAATACATAATTTCCTTTCCCCTCTTCACCTTATAAAGTGGTGGCTGAGCAATATACACGAATCCGCCCTCAATGAGAGGTTTGAAATATCTGTAGAGTAGCGTAAGAATAAGTGTTCGAATATGTGCACCGTCAACATCGGCATCTGTTGCAAGAATAATCTTATGATAACGGAGTTTTGAAATATCGAAGGTATCTCCAATAGCAGTTCCGAAAGCAAGAACGAGATTTTTAATTTGTTCTGAACCAAGCATGCGGTCAAGACGTGCCCGTTCGATATTGAGAATTTTTCCTCGAAGTGGGAGAATAGCTTGTATTCGACGATCACGTCCGGTCTTCGCAGTTCCACCCGCAGAATCTCCCTCCACAATGAAAAGTTCTGATTCTGATGCGTCACTAGATTGACAATCTGCAAGCTTTCCTGGAAGTGTCATACCTTCAAGAGCTCCCTTTCGAAGAACACTGTCTTTTGCGGCTTTTGCGGCCTTGCGAGCCTTCATTGCAAGAATAACTTTCATTATAATTGCCTTTGCGTCGTCAGGGTTTTCTTCGAGGAATGCTGCGAACGATTCACCAAAAACTGTAGCGACAGCTCCTTGTGCTTCTACTGAGCCGAGTTTTGCCTTTGTTTGTCCTTCGAATTGAATTTCACGAAGCTTTACAGAAATAACGGCAGTAAGTCCTTCGAGAGCATCGTCTCCTGTAAATGTCTCATCGCCATTTTTTGCGAGATTATTATTCTTCGCATAGGTATTGAGTGTTCTCGTAAGTGCAGTTTTGAAACCTGTAACATGAGTACCGCCTTCAGGTGTGTGAATATTGTTTGCGAACGCAAGAATACGTGAAGTAATATCATCAGCATATTGTAAGGCAATTTCTACGGATTCAACTCCTTCAACCTTCTTCTCAATATAGAAAATATTCTTGTGAATTGGCTTGAGAATTTGATTGTTGAATTTAACAAGAGATGTAAGACCATTCTCAAAGAAAAATGTTTGTGAAGGTACTTGAAGATTTAAATCTGTTAAATAGAAAGTGTTTTCATCGATCTCGGTATCCATTGCTTCTCGAGCATCAATAATAGTAATTCTCAAAGCTGGTACAAGATATGCTTGCTGACGAAGTGAGTTCACAACACGATTGAAATCAAATTTAACTTCTTTGAAGATAATGATATCTGGTTCAAAAGCAACGATGGTTCCATGTTCCTTTGTCTTGCCGATTTTCTTTACTGAAGCCTTCTTTTTTCCTTGAGAATATTCCTGAGTATAAATATCGCCATCCTTATGAACCCAAACTTGAGTATAAACTGAAAGAGCGTTCACCACAGAAGCACCTACACCGTGTAGACCTCCAGAAACTTTATAGCCACTCTCATCTCCACCGAATTTACCTCCGGCATGAAGAACAGTCATGATTGTTTCGAGAGCAGAAACCTTTGTGGCTTTGTGAATATCAACAGGAATTCCTCGTCCATTATCTACTACTCGAATGCGGTTATTTGGAAGAAGTGCAACTTCAATATGATCAGCAAAACCACCCATTGCTTCGTCGCGTGAGTTATCGAAAATTTCGGTAATCAGGTGATGGAGACCATCTGGACCTGTGGTACCGATATACATGCCAGGACGCTTTCGAACGGGCTCTAGACCCTCAAGAACTTGAATAGAATCTGCACCGTAATTGTCTTTCTTTTCTTTAGCCATTGGTTAATTTAAGGGTTATCTTATATAAGTTTTATGGGTAAATTATAGCAGATTTTTAGATGAAATCATAGCATTGACTTGTGAACAATTTATTGATATAAATCAATTGAAAATGTTCAAAAACACCATAAAAAGGAAGCTGATGAATACGGAACATTGTTACAGACTCTTCAGAGCTGGATTTACAGATGGTATGGTTAAAATCTTTGAAAAGGAAGCCTGGGCACTAGTTCGACAGATCAAAGCCTCAGAGAAAAATCGATTCGCTGGTTTGAAATTTGCTGTGGGTTTGTCGCTAGCAGATGCTCAGTATAGGTGCCTGCACGGAGACTTCAAAAGCGATTCGGTATGTTTTGTTCTTGTGAAAGATATGGCAAAAAATGCCGGGGTTCCAACAGCAGTAGCACTCACACTTATGAACCAAGCCACTCGTGAAGTCATGAAAGAAACCTACACGAGAATTTTTGCAAAAGCTGGGATGAAGTTCTAAAGCTTTAAGTGCACCGTCGGGAATCAGTTTTGTTCCTGGCGGTTTTTTATTCCCTACTTTTCCTTATAAAATCAGCTTTATTTACCTTGGCTTGACGAAGAATACTATGAAATGTTCCGATCAAAACTTCCTGATGTAATGGAATAATTACAGTCGTGGTCATACTATTTTCACTTTTTCTCATTTTTAAATGACTACCAGAAATACCGATTTCTTTAAAACCATACTTATTTGAAAGAATTTTAGATATTTCTTTGCCAGAAAAAAATCTAGGCATGCGAAATCTCAAACGTCTTCAATAAAGGAGCTTCGGGACGAACCTGTGTGTATGGCACAAGTTCATCTTGAGGAATGTCTTCTATATACAACCCAACAGCCTCTTGGATATTGTGTTCGGCTTCTTTTAAATCCTTGCCTTGGCTAGCCACTCCTAATTCTGGACACAACACGCTGTATCCCCTGTCTTCCTTAGTATAAATAGCACTAAAGATGTATTTCATATACTTTTGTTTAGAACATACTTTTACCTCACCTGCCAACCTTTTTCTTTTACAATAGAATAAACTTTATCCATAAATCCATTTATTTCAATGTCTGTTAGAGTTCTGTCTTGCGCTTGGAATATCATTCTGAAAGCGAGCGATTTCTTCTCTTCTTTTTCAAATTGATCAAATAGATCAGGACCATTCACGAGAAGTTCTTTGGCGGAAGATAGAGTTGATTCTTTTATTGCCTTTTGAACATCTTCTATCTGAACCGAACTTTCGACGAAAAGTGCAATATCCCTTACAATAAATGGCTCTTTTGAAAACGGCACAAATTGCACTCGACTTCCTTTTTCTGTTTTGATTGAGTCGAGGGTAAGTTTTGTCTCGAGTTTTTCTAGGTTCTTTACGTAACCTGACCCAGCATTAAGTTTTACACCAAGTTCGTTTTCCAATTCTTTTGCCAATACATCAAGTCTCTCTTTTATAACCTGTTCTTTATTTTTTATTTTTTTAACAGGACAAATACTAAAACAAAGATCGAGTTGCTCGCCAGTCTTCGGGAATGTATTGCCAATTTCAAAAATTTTAATTTCATCAAGACCAAGTAACGGTGCATTCTTTTCTGACTGTTTGAAAGCCTCAGAAATATTCGAAGTCAGACTTGTTCGCAAAAATCCCTTATCAGATGCCATTGGATATGCGACTTCGATATCACCCTTATTCGTAAAAGAGCGAGTCTGTAATTCGCTGAATCCCTTTGACATAAAAAAGTCCTTGATTTTTTCGGTTAATAAAAATTCCTGAGAAAATTCATGAGTTGTTTGAACTTTTGGAACTATGCTTTGAATCTTATCGAGTCCTTCAATTCTTCCGATTTCATCGATAATATCCTCAGCAATAATTAAATCTAATCTTTCAAATGGTGGAATTACTTCATAGTGACCTGAAACCTGACATCCTAATTTTTCTAGAATTTCTTTCACTCTTTCTTCTGAAATTTTGTAATTCAAAATTGACTCAATTTGCTCGTGAGTAACTTTCACAGTCCATGATTCTGGAAGTTTTTTATGAATATCAGTTAAAGTTCCAACTTTGCAATCTGGTGATATTTTTTTAATCATATCAAGAAAAATAGAAATTCCTTTTTCAGTCAGATATGGAGTAATCTCGTTTTCAAATCTCTTTGATGAATCATTTCGTATGCCAACTTCGAATGAAGTTTTGCGGACTGAGGTAGGATTGAAATTTGCAGATTCAAGAATAATATTCTTTGTATTCAAATCTACCTCTGCTCGCTTTCCGCCTTTTACTCCGGCAATTGCAAGTGGGCCATTATCATCAGCAATAACAAGCTGATGTGACTTTAATTTAATATTCTGACCACTCAAAGTATCGATGGATTCACCCTCTTGTGCAAGTCGCACAACAATCCCCCCAACTACTTTATCAGCATCAAAAGCATGTAACGGCTGACCCGTATCAAACATCGCATAATTCGTTGCATCGACGAGAGCATTGATTGAACGTGCTCCTATGGCTTCTAGGCGATTTTTAAGCCATTCAGAGGATGCTGTATTCGCTATATTAGTGACTAAAAGCGCCGAATATCTTCGACAAAGATCGGATTCTACTTTTATTGATATATCACTACCTTCTTTTGGAATTTCTAACTTTTGCGGCTTCAAAGTCAAATTCAAAATAGCGCACAAATCATACGCTACGCCTCTATGTGAAAGCATATAATGCGCTCGGTCGGGCAAAACTTTTATATCAAAAACTGTATCATCGCCTGCCTTTTCAACTCCCTCAACCTCAGAAGATTTCAAGGTTAAAGCCTCTACGATTTTCTCATCGCTTGGAAGTGTTTCTTTAATATGATCTTGTAGCCAACTTTTTAAAATCTTCATACTTAGAATTGATTAATAAACCTCAAATCCCCATCATAGAGCATTCTCACATCGGGAATATTGTGTCGCAACATAACCAATCGATCGACTCCAAAACCAAAAGCGAATCCTTTCCAAACTGTTGAATCAATTCCAACAGATTTCAAAACATTCGGATGCACCATTCCTGCACCACCCATTTCCAACCATTTTCCATTAAAAAGCATATCTACTTCTATACCCGGTTCAACGAATGGGAAAAAACTTGGTCGGAAACGTATGATGACATCATCTCCATATAATTTCTTCAAAAAATATTCGATAGTTCCCTTCAAATGCCCGAGTGTTGCATCTTTTGAAACATAGAGAGCTTCGAGTTGAGAAAATTGTGCTTCATGAGTTGCATCAGTTGCTTCATTACGAAAAACTTTTCCAGGCACAATGATAGCGCAAGGTAGACTGTCTTTATTCTTTTCAAGAAATCGTACTTGTACTGATGATGTGTGAGTTCTCATAACTTGACGTTCCTCTGACTTTATCCAGAAAGTGTCCTGCATGTCGCGAGATGAATGATCTCGAGGCACGTTCAAAGCATCAAAGTTGTAGTATTCTGTTTCGAGTTCTGGTCCAGAAGCCACCACGAATCCCATTTCAGCAAAAATATCAACGATTTCGCGGATAAACTGGGTTATGGGGTGTAAATGGCCTTTATCAGATTTCATATTTACTAAATATAACAAAATTAGCCCTTTTGGGCTAATTTTCTGGAGCCATCTCCCGGGATCGAACCGGGGACATCCACTTTACAAAAGTGGCGCTCTGCCAGCTGAGCTAAGATGGCAATTTAAAGATTCTAACACAATTACTTCTTCTCCTCCACACCTTCATCTTCCTCTGAAATACTCTTGAGGTAAAACGAAGCTCCTCCATTATTCTTTATTTCGCCTTTTCCTCGCACCATATCTATTACTCTCTTTGATGGTGCATGGGCATGAGCCTTCTTATAGGCCCAAATATAGGTCTCCCGTGCCCATGAGAGAATATGATACGCAATCCATTGAATAAGTGCAATAGCACTCTTCTTGTTTATATACGAAATAAATGTCTTTATGTTCACAGCATAATCATGAACTATATGATTCACGCTATTTATGATCCTTGAAATCCAAGATTTTTTGCCTGAACGGATTTCTAATGCTTTAAAACCGAGCATGCCAAGTATGCCGACAAAAGAAAGATAAAAAGATAGGTTTATGGGATTGATAAAAGATGACATGATGAATTTATTATTTTTCCAAGACTGCAAAGCGTGTGAATCGTGCAATAGCAATTTTTTCACCGAACTTTTGAACTGCAGCAGAAATAAGAGCCTCAATCGTGATTTCAGGATTTTTTATGAATGGCTGATTCATAAGAACCATATCTCCGAAGTATGTCTCGAGCTTTCCCTCAAGAATCTTGTCTTCCATCTCCTTTGGAACTTTCTTTCCACTATCAGTTATTTCTTTCATGAAAACTTCCTTTGCAGTATTCTTTGCCTCATCAGTAATCTCCGCTTTTGTAAGGAATTTTGGATTCGCAGCAGCGATATGCATAGCTATATCATGAGCGAGAGTTTTGAATTCTGCATTGCCAGATACGAAATCGGTCTCACATACAAGCTCAATCATAGTAGCTACCTTTCCAGTAGAATGAACGTAGGCATGAACAATGCCAGCACCGAAAGTTCTATCGCTTTTCTTTGCAGCAAGCTCACCACTTTTCTTACGAAGAATAACGAGAGCTTTTTCCATGTCTCCTTCAGCTTCTTCAAGAGCTTTCTTACATTGCATAACTGAAATTCCTGTTGAATCTCGTAATTCTTTAATTTGTTCTGTGGTAATCATGGTAATAACTACTTAAATAATAATATACCAATATTTATGCTTTCTTCTCTGTCTTGCCTGCTGAATAAGCCTTGGTGATTTCTTGAGTAAAGAAAGCAACACTTGTCTGTGATGAGTCATTTCCAACGATTGCATGATCAACTTCCTTAAGATTGCAATCTGAACCAAGAAGCGCAATAACTGGAATTCCCATATCCTGAGCTTCTTTTACTGCATTTTTCTCTTTCTTTGGATCAATAACGAAAAGTGCCTTTGGAAGATCTTTCATTGATACTACACCTGTAAAAAATCTTTCGAGATTCGCAATTTCTCTATCAATAAGGAGACGCTCCTTCTTTGTATACTTTGCAAGTTCGCCCTTTTCTTTTTCTGTAGTCAATTTCTCAAGCTTTTCTACTCGCTTTCTGATCTGAACGAAGTTGGTAAGAGTACCACCGATCCATCGTCCATCAACATAGGGCATATTTATTGAAAGTGCGCCAATTTTGATCGCATTTCGAGCTTCACTCTTTCCCCCAACAAAAAGTACAGATTTTCCATCTTTTGCAAGAGAAGCAATAAAAGCCTTCGCTTTTTCGAGAAGTTGACTTGTCTTTTCTAAATCAAAAATTTCTACTTTATTCTTTACGCCGAAAATATATGGTTTTACTGTAGGGTGACGACGAGTTCGAGAGAAACCGAAATGTGCACCTGCTTTGAACATGCTATCGATCATTGGGTTATTTGCTTTTATATCTGCCATAAATAATGTAGAGGGAGTGTATCAAATAAGGTTAAATTATGCAACATCTGCCTCCTCATTTCCTGCTATTCCAGTCTTTTTATACTCTTGGATAGCATCAATAATAGGGTCAATATAGCCTGAAAGGATTTTCTCAATATTATGCCAGGTGCGCTTTATTCTGTGGTCGGTAATACGGTCTTGAAGTACATTGTAGGTACGTATCTTCTCGGAACGATCCCCTGTTCCAACTTGCCCTTTTCTGTCTGCTGTAAACTTCTTAGCGAGCTTTTCTTCTTCAAGTGCAGCAAGGCGAGCAGTCAAGAGCATCATCGCAGCTTCGCGATTTGCACCCTGACTACGTTCTGCAGTAGCACGGACAGCAAGACCAGTTGGTTTATGGATAAGACGTACGGCACTTTCAACTTTATTAACGTTTTGCCCTCCCTTTCCGCCCGCACGCGAAAATTCCATTTCAAGATCAGCTGGATTTATTTCAAATTTTATTTTCTTACGAATTGGCATGATTGACACCGATGCAGTAGACGTATGTACACGCCCCATTTTCTCAGTTTCTGGAACACGCTGAATACGATGAACACCGGTCTCGTAACGAAGCGCTTCGTAAGCATCCTTACTCTTGATTTCCATAGTTACCCCCTCTTCAATGACTTTGATATTCCAACCTTTCATTTCGGCGTAACGGCGATACATTGCAAGAAGCTCACCAGCAAAAATATCCGCTTCCGCACCACCAGCACCAGGACGAACTTCGAGAATAAGCTCAGCAGGAAATTCCTCTTCCTCTTTTTCAGATTCAATAATAGTTTTTATCTGTTCCTCGGTATTTTTCTTTTGTTCTTTAATTGAATCAAGATCAGCCTGAGCTATTTCTTTCATTGAAGCATCCTTTTCTATCATAGATAAAAGCTCCGCTTCATCTTTCATAAGCTTTTCATATATTTCAGCGAGATATGCTGTCTTGTGATTTTTCTTATACTCTTCGAGATTCATTTAAGCCTTCTTTGCAGAAGTCTTTGCAGTGGCCTTTGCTTGGCGAGTCTTGAACTTTTCTACACGTCCAGCACTATCAAGAGATTTTTCTTGATTAGTATAGAAAGGATGAGAAGAACTAGAAATTTCAACGTGATATGCAGGATATTCCTTGCCATCAGTGAACTTTGCTGTTTCTTTTGTTTTAATAGTTGAAGAAATGAGAAATTGAGTTCCGTTTGAGTTATCAACGAAAACTACCGGTCTGTATTCCTTTGGATGAATGTCTTTTTTCATAAGTACGGAAAACTATAACAGAATAGGGTTTTTTTTACAAGCCTTGTAAAGGATCGATCATATTTAATTGAATAGAAGTAGCTTTAGCTAAAACTTGTTTTCCATAAGAACAAGATGAGCCACCTGAACCGTAATATCTACAAGCGGCTTTTATTTCCCCAGTGTAGCTGCCATTTACGGCACCGAGATCAGTCAAATAAAGTGACGAGGCAACAAAGGCATGTTCTGGATACCAAGGATTCGGAGTACTAATACCAAGAGAACTTGCAATACGATCTTTAAATAACATCCAGGTAGAAGCAATAAACTGTGCAGGACCCATAGCCCCACCCCATCCGCCAGCACTTGGAATCGGACATGAGACAAGAGTTTTTGTGTAGTCCAAACCAAGAGACTTTGTAATTTCTATAAATGGTCCAACATCACGAGTAGGCTTCATGACATTTGGAAATACGGTACCAGATTTTACACTTGCCCCAGCGCCAGTATTTGTATCGGTAAGGTAACATGAACCGACATTTTTACCCAATGCGCTTTCTTGAGTCAAAATTGCTAGTAAAAATGCCGGTCGTATACCAGTAGACTTTTGTGCTTCTTGTGCAAATTTCAGTGCATCACCGAATGGAATCGCCTGACTACCTCCTGCAAGTTGAAAGAGTGCTGTTCTAATTTCTGCTGCCTTTGTCTTTTTTTGAGCTAAAATTTGAGAATAGGTAGATTCATTTCCTTTACTAATCTTCAGAAGCACATTCTTTTGTGCTTCATCTCCTTCAATATTCTTTTTTTCTAATTCGATGACAGCACGAGCATCGCTCTCTTTGGTCTTCCTTTGACTCAGAACATTTTTTTCTGATTCTGTCTGTGATTTATCGCTACGTATTTGTTCAAAAGTAATCTTGAGGGATTCTTGTACTGATTCAAAAGTATCCAAATCAGAAAAAAGATTGGATAGATTTTGTTGTGCTAAAAGAAATTCAGGTAAAGTATATGAATCTATTTCACTTGTCTTACGCATAATTTGAGCAAGAGTTTCCCTTCCCCGATCAATTCTCTCTTGAAGACTTTCAATTTTGTTCTGTTTCTTAACAATATCCTTCCCAAGTGTCTCTATGAGTAGATTCTTGGCCTTAATCTTGAGCTGGGCTACCTTTATCTTTGTATCAAGAATAAGAATATCGCGCTTAAGAGATGAACTTTGATTCTGAGCCTCAGCGAGAATTTTCTCTGTTTCAGCCTGTTCCTTTTCAACCTGCGCAAGTTCTGCCTGGAGACGCACTTCTTTCTGTGCCTGAGTCTCAGTTATTTGGGCGTGAAGAAAAAATGGCGAGCAGAATAGTAGACCAACAAAAAAGACCTTTGACAGTAATTTCATAGGTCTTCATTGTATCATTTATCTTATTTCTTTTCCTCTTTCTTACTATCAGTTGGAGCTTCTTCGCCCTCTGGAGTAGGATTTGCTTCCTTACCTTTCTTTGTCACTTCAATAGCTGACATATCTACAGACTTTATTTCTTCCACCTCTTCCTTTGCCTCTGAAACTGATGCAAGGATTTCATCTGAACCTGAAATAAGTGTCACTCCAGCCGGAAGCTTGATATCCTTCGCAGTAACAGTACTTGAAAATTCAACGAGTGCTGAAATATCTACAATAAGCTGTTGAGGAAGATCTCGAGGAGCTGCTTCGATTTCCAAATCTCGAGCTACCTTGATCAAAATAGCACCCTTGTCCTTCACCGCAGGAGAAACACCTTCGAAAATAAGAGGAACATTAACCTTTACTTTCTTTCCCTTTTCAATCACATAAAAATCAGCATGGCGAGGGGCGCCAGTTACTGGGTGAATATCGATATCATGGATAAGTACTTCATGTTCATTGCCTCCTTCTTTGAGGATAATAACAGAAGACTCTCCAGCTTTTCTGAAAACCTTAATAAAGTCAGTCGTAGAGACTGTGACCGAAGTAGATTTCTCCTTTGGTCCATAAAATACAGCAGGAATTTTTCCAGATTCTCTGAGAGCCTCTGGCTTTACCTTCATATCTCGTTTTTCTACAGTTAATGTAAGCATCAGAGCATTATATACGGAATGGGAAAAAAGTCAAAAAAATAGTCTTTATAAAAGATTCGCATATTCTGGATAATTTTTTTTAATGAGATTTTTCCAACTTTCAGTTTCATTACCACCACCTAGATCTTTTTTATGATAGACGAGCAGAACACAAACTTTATTTATTTTTTTATGAATTAAGACAATACATCTATTGCCAGAACCATGTCGAGATTCTTGTGTGCCTGCAATCTTAAATTCTGTTTTACAGATTTTTATATCTTTTGAATCTATAATAATTTCTGCTATACTTTTTAAAAATAAAAAATCAATATTTTCAAACTCCTGATAGAGTAATTTAAGGGTAAAATCCCATGCACCCTTATACTTTTTTAAAAAAAATTTTACAAAGTGTCTTTCGGTAAAGGGTTCAAATATGACTGAGTAATTAGTAAATTTCATCTGGATTTTCTTGAGTAAAAAGTCCATACGACACAATCTCATTATCTCCTGCATAAAGATATGGTAATTGTTTGTGAGTAAAGTCTACTATTTCATTTGTCTTTT
>JAYTHA010000048.1:0-7247 GCA_043732935.1 Candidatus Tayloriibacteriota bacterium | reverse complement strand
GTGCTTGATTTATATATATCAGTAATTCTTGTGGCAAGTGGAGAATCAACATATACAGGAACACTGGGAATAGATTTTTCTTCGACAAGCTTATTTATTTCATAGAGAATCACTTGAGTTCTTTCAAGCGAGAAAGCTGGGATAATAAGAGTCCCCCCTTTTACAATAGTATCCTTTATAACTGTTTCAAGTTTTTGTCGTCTCAAATCTTTTGGTTCATGATTCCTATCGCCATACACACTTTCCATAATCACATAGTCCGCACCTGTTATCGGCTCTGTATCCTTCAAAAGTGGAGTTGGAGTATTTCCCAAATCTCCCGTAAATACTATTTTTTTACCCTCATACGTAAACTGAATCATTGATGAACCGAGAATGTGCCCGGCGTCACGAAGATAAATAGAAAATCCTTCAGGAAACTGCATTTCTGTATGATAAGGAATAGTTTTCCAAAGAGTGAAGGCTTGCTTCATATCACGTTCTTCATAGAGTGGTAGAATTCCTTCATTATTCGCTTCTCTCTCAAGGAGTCCGACAGCATCTTCAAGAATAAGAACGGCCAATGCCATAGTCTCAGCAGTAGAATATATAACGCCGTTAAAACCCTCCTTTACGAGTTTGGGAATACGACCGACATGATCAAGATGAGCATGAGTAACGAAAAGCATATCAATTTCTGAAGCCTTGTATCCGAAGTCTTCTCTGTTTTCAACTTGAGCAGATTTTTCACCTTGAATAAGTCCGCAGTCAACAAGAATCTTCGTGGTCTTGCCATCTGTCTCGAGTTCCAAAAGAAAATTCGCTCCAGTCACGCTTCCAACTCCACTACAGAATGTCAGATTGATACTCATATTATTTCTTGTATTTAAGGGAACACTTATATGGCACATAAATTAATAAATAAACCAGCACAGATCCTAATACGTCATCAAAAAGATCCTTAAGAGTATCAAGTCTATAAGCCGTGGATCCGATCGGCGAGCCAGCAATATTGAAATAGACTTCAAATAATTCCCAAGCAAGCCCTGCAACCAGGGTAATCAAAATAATATCTTTCGGATTTTTTAAAACATAGAGAGCAGATAAAGCAATTCCAATACCCGCTAGAAAATGCATAATGATATCGTAATACCAATACGTCATATAGAAGTGGTATTGCATTCCTTTGAGATGAAGAAAGAAGACGAGAAACAGAACAAAGAGTGTGGTTGCGGCAAGTTTTAATCTATACATGATAAGACCCATTATAACCTATATATCATTTCCAACAAAAAATCGCCCTAAGGCGGTTCTTTGTCGGCTATAAGAGTATCGAGCCTAGTAAAATTACTAGGTGGGTGATCTCAATGCTAATGCCAAGGCACAGCATAATGTGAATCACAAGGATTCGTTGATCTCCCAAATTAAAAGTTATAGATTCAATACTCTTATAACCTAGTCTCATTATAAACCTATAAAAATCTAAAACAATACCAGCTTCTACTTGAGACACTATTCTGCAATTCCGTCTAGATTAATACCGTAGAGAATTTTTTCTTGAACATGTTTGTATTCAATAACCTCTTGTGATGAGAACCAATGCTTAATCTCATCTTGAGCTTCTTTTACAGAACCAGATGCATGAACAAGATTACGTATTGATCTTCCATCATGATCTGTCATTTGATATGAATCAAGAACATAATCTCCTCGAATAGTTCCGACATCAGACATAAGCGGTTCCGTTCCGCCCGTTAACTTTCTTACAATAGCTACCGCATGGGCACCTTCCCAAACCATAGGAATTACGGGACCTGCAGTCATATATTTGCATAAACGCTCAAGTAATATTCTTGTAACCTCAAGAGGATTCTCAGTTGGAGGAATAAGACCTTTATCATGATAACCTTTAATCGTTTTTTCTCCTGTTACCCTTCTCCATTCTGGATCAAGGGTATAGTGTTTTTCTATAAGCTCTGAAGTTGGCACCATCATTTTCATCGCCACAAGTTTGAGCCCAGCTCTTTCATATCTTTTTATTATTTCACCAATAAGACTTCGCTGTATAGCATCTGGCTTAATAATAACGAGTGTTTGCTCATATTTGGGGTGTGATTTTTTCATATTAAAATTATTATATCACGAGCACTGATTTATTTTTTAAACTTTCGTCAAAATCTCTGGCTCGCCTTTTGTAATTAAAATAGTATGCTCGAAATGCGCACTTGGCTTCCCATCTTTTGTCTTATACGTATATCCATCATTATCAAGAACAACATGACGAGAACCAAGATTAAACATTGGTTCGATAGCCACGACCATTCCAGGCTTGAGAACTTCTCCAGTCCCAGCTACACCATAATTTGGAATAAAAGGATCTTCATGAACATGATATCCAACTCCATGACCTGAAAGTTCTTCTACGACGCCATATTTATGTGCGAGAGCAAGTCGTTCAATAGCTACTCCAATATCACCCACCCTTTTACCCCCCTTAGCAGCTCTTATACCAGCCATTAAGGCTGCTTTTGTAGCTTCTATAAGTTCTTCCAGCTCCTTAGAAACCTTTCCAACATGAACGGTTATAGCAGCATCAGTTATCAGATTCTTATGAATTAAACCAAGATCAAGGGTAACGATATCTCCTTCTTTCAGAATCTTTTCTTCTTCATTTGGAATTCCATGCACAACTTCATCATTGATTGAAACACAAAGGCTTGCAGGAAAAGGCCGTGAGGCTCCGTGGGGTTGATAGTTAAGAAATGCAGGAGTATCTCCTCCCTCACGAATAAGTCTATGAGCTTCTTCATCAAGTGCCTTGGCAGAAACACCAGGTCGTACCATCGCCTTAAGAGCAAGAAGAATTTCAGCATGTCTCTTTCCTCCTTCCCGTAAAATCTGTATATCTTCTTTGGTCTTAATAGTTATCATAGATGTGAAATAATATCCTTATGTATCTCTTCTATTGATCTTTCACCGTTTATTGATATGAAGCGATACTTTTCATTTTTTTTGTAGTATTCCATCGTTGGAACAACATCAGTCTCATACCATGAAAGCCTGTTGGCAATTTCTGCTTTTATATCGTCAAATCTCTTTCGAGCAAGCAGTCTCTTTGTCGATTCTTCATTACTAATTTCCATATGAATAACGAGTGGTCGTGGAAGATGATAATAATCAAAAATAGAATCAAGCACTCCAGCTTCGTGGTATTTCCTTGGCATGCCATCCATAATAAGATTTTCCGTACCAGTGTAGTCCCTTACCAAAGCTCCAGCCCATAGATTGACTATAAGAAACTCGGGTTGAAGTCCTCCCTTATCATAAATTTCCTTTGCCAATTTCTGCGTTAATGTATTACCTTTTATAAATTCACGGAGTTCTGATCCAGAAGAAATGTAAACAGTATTTTGTTCTGGACGTAGCTTTTTTAAGTAATCAGAAAGAAGTCGAGCTTGTGTGCCCTTTCCACATCCTGAACGTCCGATAAATATGAAGGTTTGCTGGGTCATAAGAGTTATTATAGCGTAAATTTCTTTAATGCGAAAAGGTTGTTTTTTCTCACAAGTTCCGAAAAAAGCAACTTTTCGCTTACGAAATTTACTTTAGTATTCCCGCATTGACACCTGAGCATCCACTTTCTTCAAGAGATCTAAAACTACTGAAACCACAATGAGGAGCGCTGTGCCACCAATAGCGAGTGTTTGAGTACCTGTAAAAGCTTGAATACCGAGAGGCAACACTGCGATAATACCAAGGAAGAGTGCACCAACAAGAGTGATGCGTGTTACAACTTTACCAAGATAGGCCATTGTTGATTCACCAGGACGAACTCCGGGAATGAATGCTCCTCCCTTTTGAAGATTCTCAGAAATCTGCTTTGGATCAAAAGTAACTGCTGTATAGAAATAAGTAAAAATAAATACAAGGAAGAAGTAAATAATAGCGTGAGGCCATGCAGCATTGAGGAATGATGAAACTGACGATGCAATATCAGCCACAGTTCCATTTGAAGCATTTGAAAGGAAATTCGCAATAACTTGTGGGAATAGAAGGATTGAAAGAGCGAAGATAATTGGAATCACGCCAGCCTGATTGAGACGAAGTGGAAGATATGTTGAAACACCTCCATATACTTTATTTCCTCTCACTTGCTTTGCATAGGTAACTGGAATTGATCGTTCTGCTTCTGTGACAACGACAACTCCCACAATAACCACAAGAGCAATGACAAGGAAAAGGAGATAGACTGGAAGGTCTGAAACAGTAAATCCTGCAATGAATTGGAAAATTCTCGTAGGAAGTACAGCAACGATACCGGCAAAAATGATTAGTGAAACTCCATTTCCGATTCCAAACTCTGAAATCAATTCACCAATCCACATAAGAAGCATCGAGCCAGCCGTGATAACAATAATACTTACAATAAGTGGCATAGCAGCCATATGCGGAATCACATTCTGGCTTTGGAAAAGACTAATAAAAGCAAAGGCTTGAAGAGCCGCAAGAGGAACAGAAATAAGTCTTGAATATTGAGAAAGTTTCTGACGTCCAATTTCTCCTTCTTCTTGCATCATAGCCTTCATCTTTGGGAACATCATAGTCAAAAGTTGCATGATAATTGAACC
The DNA here is from genome assembly GCA_043732935.1 of Candidatus Tayloriibacteriota bacterium. Lineage (GTDB taxonomy): Bacteria > Patescibacteriota > Minisyncoccia > Phycocordibacterales > PALSA-1337 > CAIOGI01. Next base: position 2,640 of record JAYTHA010000048.1, on the reverse strand, counting down.
GGTAATATATGGTCCAACTCCAAGCATTACAATAGAAAGCTTTGAAATACCTCCTCCAGAGAAAATATCGAGGAGACCGAAAAATTGATTACCTGCCAAAAGTCTTCCGAGACTTGCTGTATCAATTCCTGGCATAGGAATAGTCGCGAGCAAACGAAATACAACAAGAGCACCGATAGTAAAACCGATACGCTTTCGCATTGCTGGATCTTTGAGGACAATTGCGATTTTTGCTAGGAATGCTTTCATATATTTAATTGAGTTAAGTCTTAATTACTTCACTGAACCCCCCGCCTTCTCTATCTTTGCTCGAGCTTGAGCAGAAACCTGACAATTGGTCACTGAGAATTTCTTTGTAATATCTCCTGTTGCGAGAATCTTTACATAAGGAATTTTACCATCAATTGTAGAAATAATCTTCTTTTCGATAAGAGTTTTAGGATTGATATCGCCACCAGAAGTTAGAATAGCTTCAATATCACCAAGATTAAGGATAACTGGCTTTGTTTCAATAGTCTTATTTGAGTTCACACCACGGCCACGAAGCTTAGGAATTCGCTTAATGAAGTCTCGGAGTTCTGGACGCTTCTTATGTCCTGAACGAGCATTTTGACCCTTTGTACCACGGCCAGAAGTCTTACCTCGCTTGCCTCCACGGCCCACGAGCATTGTTTTCTTATTCTTTGTTTTTGGAATTAAATTATGAAGTTGCATGGTGGTTTTTTAGATTAGAGTACAGTTGTTCGAGCATGCTTTGATAATTTTGACAAAGCTCGTATAGCTACTCGGGCGTTGTTAACCTTATTCTTACTTCCTGAAAGGAGCTTGGCACAAACATCCTTTATACCAGCAAGTTCAATAACATTTCGTACTGAACTTCCAGCTACTACTCCGCGACCTCGAGCTGGCATAATCATCAATCGAGAACTGCAGTACTTTGCTTCAACCATATGAGGTATAGTCATCGCAGGAGATAGAGTTACCTTTATCATATTTTTCTTGGCATTTCGTGTCGCCTTATCAATAGCAAGTGATGTATCACCAGCCTTTCCAAGACCCACACCCACTCTTCCCTTCTTATCACCAGAAACAACAGCAACTGAGAATGTAAATCTTCGTCCTCCAGAAGCAACTCGAGTTACGCGTCGAATACCGATGATTTTTGTATCAAATTCTGGCTTTACTCTTTCTTGTCCTGGTCGCTGCGGACGTCGTCCGCCACGTGGAGGTCGTGAATCTCTAAAAGATGGCTTAGCGCCTGTTGGAGCTGGCGTAGCAGAAGCTACTACCGGTGCTATTACTGGTACTACTGGAGCCTGTTCTGTTGTTTTGATTTCTGTATCCATAATAATTAATTAAAAGTTTAGACCACCTTCTCTTGCACTGTCTGCAATGACCTTGATCTTACCAGTATAAAGGTAACCTCCTCGATCAAAGACGACCTTATCGATCTTAAGAGCCTTTGCCTTCTTTGCAATTTCAATACCAACAGTCTTCGCATCGTCTGAATTTGCTTGAGCAAGAGTATGACCCTTTGTGTCATCGATAATCTGGGCATAAAGAAATTTATGAGATTTGAAAACTGAAAGACGAGGACGCTCTCCAGTACCGCTCAAAATTGAACGGATCTTCTTGTGTCGTCGGGCTATCTTCATTTGTTTTTGTTTACTTGTATTCATGGTATTTATCTTTATTGTTATACAGATTTCTTACCTTGCTTTCGGCGAATAGTCTCATCACTGTATCGAATACCCTTTCCCTTGTATGGTTCAGGCTTCTTAAGTGAGCGAACCTTAGCAACAAAGTGTCCGACACTTTCGATATCCATACCTGAAACAGTGATAACATTCTTTTCTGCTGTAACTTTTAATCCTTCAGGAATAACAACCATAACAGGATGTGAGAAACCAAGCGCAAGATGAAGTTCCTTACCTTTTACATCTGACTTGAATCCGATACCTTCAACAATCAATTTCTTTTCAAAAGCCTTGTGAACACCTTCGAGCATATTTCTAATATGAGAAGCGTATGTTCCCCAAAGAGCGAGGATATCAAGTGACTGTCGTACCGGTGTAAGAATGATAGTATTGTTCTCAACTACGATACCGATTTCTGATCGGAAAGATTTCTTGAGTTCTCCGAGGGGACCCTTTACCATCAAAACACCAGCAGAAAAACTTACGTCTGTTTTTTCTGGTAGTGCTATAGGTTTTTTTGCGATTCGTGACATATTATTTATTGAAATTTTATCTGTGACATAAGTGTTCCCTTACCAAACCTTAAAGAGAACTTCACCTCCGACCTTTAATTTCTTCGCATCAATATCAAGGAAAATGCCTTGAGGTGTAGAGAGAACGATATTTCCAAATCCGCTCTTGAACATTCTAATATCCTTTGATTTTTGATAAATTCTTCGAGAAGGCTTTGAAATACGATCGAATCCGTGAATTCTTGGTTCACTTCCGATATATGAAATGACGATTTCGAGTGTCTTGTCGATTTTCTTTCCTTTTTGTTCAACTGAAACAATGAATCCTCCTTTTACGAGAGTATGGGCAATATTTTCTTTTAAGGCTGAATAAGGAATTGAAACTGATGCCTTGCCAGCATCGCTTGCATTTCTAATTCTTGTAATAAAAT
>JAYTHA010000047.1:0-3115 GCA_043732935.1 Candidatus Tayloriibacteriota bacterium | reverse complement strand
AAAAAGTACTCTCTATGGACAAATTCAATTCCAAAAGCATTTATAAGGTACTTATATACCTCTTTTTCTATCTTATGAGCTCTTTGGCCAATTGTGCGGGCTCGATTTGAGCTGTATTCGCCCTTAGTAAAATTTTCTTCGCCGAGACCTAATTTCTTTCTAAGTGCTGGTAAACCTCCAATGAATCTTCTTTGAATTTGTCTTGATGATGGAAGATTTTTATAATTATCAATTTCTACAGCCGTGGGATAACGGCCATTTTCCTTGAAAAATAGATCAAAACCTTCTTTAATCTTTTCTATTGTCCACTTCTTGTTTTCCATAGCGGAATTATATCAAAAACATAAATGTCGCACAAGACTTAAAGTATTAATGCGACATTCTCTTACTTATTATAATTCCCCAACCATTTTAATTTCCCGAAGGCACTGTCGGCAATCCTGGTGAACTTGTCTGAACATTTGTCGGCTCCCCTGTTTTTATTTTCTTTAAGTTATCTACTGCCGTTGACCATATCAATTTTATAAAAATTTCATTCCAAAGATATTTTGCTGGTTTTTCCAAATATTTGTCCCAAAACATATATAACGACGTTTTTTACGTAGCTTATATTGCTCTGAGACGTTGGTGACTCTACTGCACTGCGCACATCGAAGCCTAAATAGCCTAAAATAATAAGACCTATGAGTGTGATGATTATCCATTTGATCATAATGGATAAATTATAGCATTAAAAGTATTTGTGCTATAGGTAAGAAAGTGGATTAAGGTAGGCATTGAATGCAGCGTACGGAATCGTTATTCCAGGACAGGATTTGCTTTGAATCGTTTGCAAGCCTTCAGTCACGTATACGCCGAAGTGCAAATGAGGACCAGTCGAGAAGCCTGTGTTCCCACTATAGCCGATTATTTGTCCGGTCATAACTGTGCTACCGACGGATACTGTCGGAAGCGATAAGTGAGCATAGAGAGTTGATAAGCCATTTGAGTGTTTGATTACAACCCATTTCCCATATCCACATTTCTGGGCAATATTCGTATTTATTACATTTGTAACAATACCTACAGAAGCTGCTTTTACTGGGGTTCCAATTGATGCAGCAAAATCTACTCCATTGTGTCCTGTACCTTTGTATACGCTTGGGTTTTTTGTTGCGAACTCTGTATTGCCAAAATATTGCGTAATTCTCACTTTATCCAATGGCCATTTTAATACGCCAGAGCCACTGCTTGGTATGCTGTTGGGATCAAGGGTGAATTTGATAGCGCTTTCAAGGTCAGCTATTTCCCTTTCGAAAGCTTCTTTTTGGGCTTGTTTGGTAGCGAGGAGTGTTTTATAGCTCGTTTCTGTATTCTTTGTTTCCTTGAGAATGGCGTTCTTTTCTTTTGTTGTATCTCCGATTATTTTTGTCTGATTTTTTAAATCATTTTGAAGTGATATCAACTCAGATTTTTTTTGTTCGGTAAGTTTTTTATTTTGTTCAAGATTTATTTTTAAACTTTCTAATTCCTTTACCTTATCCTGCATACTTCCTTGCAAGGTAGTGAGCTCATCAGCTCCATTCCAAAGCTCTGAAAAGGATTTCTTGCTCAGTATCGTCTCAATAACTGATGCTGAGTTCATTTGAGATATGTTATAAAGGGATTGTGATATTACCCTCTTGCTATCAGTAATTCGCTCGCTCTTATCACCAATTTGAAGTGATAATTCTTTTATTTCGAGATTTTTATTCACAATTTTATTTTCTGTGATCTTCATATCAGCTTCTAATTTTTTTTTTGAAATATCGAGAGACTTTATGGTATTACTCAATGAATCTTTTTCTTTACCCAAAGATTCTATTTCGGTTTGATATTTCTGTATCTCTTCCTCAAGTTTTTGAATCGCGCTATTCCTATCATTAATCTTGCCTTTCAATTCATCAACTGTCTGAGCATTCGAAAAGCGAAAAATACCAAAAAGTAAAAGACCTAATACTGACAGTATTATAAATAATTTAGATGTTTCTATGGGCATATGTGAGTCGTTTAAGCGTCTCTTCCTTGCCTAGAATTTCTGCGATGATAAAGGGGTCGGGGCTTTTATCCTTTCCTGATAGGGCATAGCGCATCGGCCACAGTATATTCCCCTTCCCTTTTTCTTCAGCTAATAGCCAGAGGGCAGATTTTATAGATTCTTTTGTAAAATCATTCATGGTAGAAAGAATTTCAATAATAGTTTTCAAATATTTTTTTGTATTTACCAAATCTTTTTCTTGTTTCCATTTCAATGCTTCTACTGGATATTCAGGAAGTGGCTGTATGAATGCTAATTCTCCATTGAGTAGTTCTTGTATATCAGAAAATTTACTGATCTTCTCTTTTATTAGTGGCAAGAGTTTTGGAGAAATATTTTCTGGAATAAAATCTTTTGCTCGAGTAGTGAATTCTTCCAAACTCATTTTTTCAATGTATTGTTTATTGAACCAATTTAATTTTTCTTCATTGAAAATAGCCCCAGCCTTCTGTACTTTTTCTAGACTAAATTGACTCAATATTTCATCAAAATTCATAATCTCTTGTTCGGTTCCTGGATTCCATCCAAGGAAAGCCATGAAGTTGATGAGGGCTTCTGGAAGATAGCCTCTATCACGATAATCTGTCATGGGTAAAGCACCTTTACGCTTGGAGAGCTTTGACCTATCTGGCGCTAAAAGTAACGGTATATGAGCATATAAAGGCATCGGAATGCCCAATGCCTCTTGTATTAGAATGTGACGAGGTGTATTAGAAATATGGTCTTCTCCACGGATAATATGAGTAATTCCCATTTCAAAATCATCAACAACAACCACAAGATGAAAGACGGGTTCTTCCATACTTCGAGCAATAACGAAATCATTGAGATCAGTTGTATCAAATTCAATTTTTCCTCGAACGAGATCATTCCAACTGACTTTTTTATTTGGATTTTTGAAACGAATTACTTCAGCTCTATCACCTTCTTCTTTTGGAGTTTCCTTTGATATATAAGCATGTCCAGAGTCAATTAATTTTTTTATATATGACTTATGAATTTCCGTTCTATCGGATTGACGAAAAAATTCATCATATTTAATTCCAAGCCACTTAAGGC
>JAYTHA010000046.1:0-7406 GCA_043732935.1 Candidatus Tayloriibacteriota bacterium | reverse complement strand
CATTGACTGACCATGTGATGGTTGCACCTGTAGTGGTTAGTCCTGAAGCTGTGATTCCAGAGATTGTGGGTGGAGTGGTGTCAGAAGAAACCACCTTCTTTGAGAAAGTTGCGGTAACAGAAGTATTACCTGTTACTGTGAGTGTACATGGTGATGTGCCAAAAGTGCTACATGCACCTCCCCATCCCTTAAATTCAGACGTTGTATCTCCGATAACCAATCGTGCTTCTAGGTATGCTGTTGAACCTGAAGTTAGATTTGAAGCAGTATATATCTTTGTTGTTGCGTCAGCTGATAGATTTAGATTTGAAGCGATTAATCCATTACCATCCCCAAGTAGATTGACACTAAGTGAGTATGTTGAAGGAGGTGTAACTGTTCCTGTATATGAATATATGCTAGAGATTTCTGCTGTTGTGAGTGCACGGTTGTAGATACGGATTTCGTCTATCAAACCATCGAAAGGATCGAGTCCATTGGCACGGGCACCAATAGCAGTTGGTAACGTTCCACCAGCAGGCGTGCCTGAGTTTTGATTTTCTGAACCTGATGGAGCCCCGTTTATATACAATGTACCTGTGCCATCAGAATTTCGTACGGCACAAATATGTTGCCAAACATCTAGACTTAGAGCACTTGGAGAAACAACGGCAGCTACATATCCTCCATCACTTGATAGATAGAGTTTATTACCCCAAGCACTAGAAATAGCAAGAACAGTTTTTCCATTACTCATCACGTTACCATAAGGTTGGAATGTTCTTGGTTTTATCCAAGCACACATAGTAATAGTACCAGTTCCTTGTAAGTCACTACCGAGATTTACCAATTGACCACCGCCAGTAGTAAAATCTAGAGCACCACCAATCTTTCCACTGGTCCATATTGGATTGGTTATAGTAGCACCTGAAGCAGTGGTTCCAGATCCTTCATCGAAGTTCCAGTACCCAACCAAACCTGTTGTGGGTGCTACCTGCGCCAACTGACTTGAGCCAGGAATCTGAGAAAGATTCTTGCTTCCCTTCTGTATGATGAATGCTCCTCCTATAGCTACTATTACTAGAGCTAGAAGTGCAGTGATGTTTTTAAGCATGATTTATTGTTAATTTATTAATATATCTACATGTACCATTAACGGTATTATATACCAAATGTGTAGGGGGGGGGGTTAGAGAGAGTGGGGATAACTGCAAAAAATTGAAATTAGTAATAAGTTTTAAAACCCAAGGAATAACAGGTTCAACAAATCTCCAAATGAAGAAAACAACTATTAAAAAGAAAAAAATGGAGTATTTTTCAAATGCTTCCCTGACTCGAATCATTTTTCGTGGAAGAATTGAAAAAAGAACCTTTGAGCCGTCGAGGGGTGGGAGTGGGATAAGATTGAATACAGCAAGTACTATATTGATAGCTATAACGTATGTAGCCACTTGAATAAATGATTCAGGTAATGAAACCCCGAAGAATCTAATAATCAATCCAAAAATTAAAGCGATTAGAATATTTGCACCTGGACCAGCAATAGCGATGAGCAATTCACCCCATCTCTTATTCTTTACATTATAAGGATTCCATTGAATAGGCTTTGCCCAACCGAAGGTAAAACCAGCCATAGATGTGATAATTGGAACGATAAAAGATCCGAATAAATCAAGATGTTTCAATGGATTCAGAGTCAATCTCCCCTGGAGGCGTGGCGTAGGATCGCCAAGAAGCTCAGCAGTATAACCATGAGATAATTCATGTATAACTACTGACATTATAAGTATCACTATTGAAACTATAAGTATTAATGGGTCCATAACTTGCTAAATATATTGAGTATGATAGCATGGTTACCACTATGGCTAAAGTCTGCGCGATAACAAAGAGAGGTTCAATGATTGCTGGCGGGTACTCAAACAAGACCCGTGCTACTCAATTTAACCCTACAGGAATGGTACGAAAGTACCCAAATCTTCAGAAAAAGAAAATCTATGTTCCTGAACTCAAAAAGTCTTTCAATCTTACTATTTCAACTCGCGCACTAAAAACTATCCAGAAGCGAGGCGCCTTCGCCACTCTCAAGAAAGCAGGAATTATCTAATATCTAATCTGCTTGATTCCAGGAAAAACCATCAGAAATCACTCTGGTGGTTTTTTCTTTAGTTGAAAAGGTGAATTGAGGCTTAATTTTTTCTAATAATTCACTTGAAACTTTTAATTCTCCTACTGTATTATAGAATTCCACAATATTTTCATCTGTTTTTATTTCACTATTCTTTAAAATATCTTTCTGAATCGTTTTTGATAAATTTCCAATCAAATAAACACCGGTTTTCTTATATTCAATAAAAAGTCCAAGTTCTGGCAAACTTGTTTTATTGAATTTAAAACCTGTATACGGGAAAAGCACATCTAGAGTCAGATCTTTTTCAACGTGTATCTCATCTCCCCTTTCAACTTCTTCTGTATGAATTTTCTTTTTTCTTATTTCTTTAGTCAATTCAGTAAGAACCGTACTCGTTGACATTATTTTCGGCATAAGTATTTCACCGATTTCATATCTATCAATCACTTCAATTAATCCACCGATTTGAGCAGGAACAGCGCTCGGTGTAATGATTGTATCGATAGTACGGCTATAAAAAGGCATAGCCTTTGTGAGTTCCCTTATTATTTCAGAATTTTGTCCACCACCAATCAAAATAGTCTTATTTTCAGGCGTGCGGATAAAAATTGCCCGCCCTTTATTTAAACTGAAAAAATACACGTCTAATACAGGTTTTCTATATTCCCAATGATAAATATATAAGCCAATACTACAAGTAACTGACAATAAAATTAGTCCGCTCCATTTCCAATATTTTTTAAAAGTATTCATGATACAATTATATAAATAAGAGATAAAGAAATTATCAAGACGAAATCAAGAAATCATAAAGATTTATAAAATAATATTAAAAATATGAAAAAATTCGAAGAAAAAAAATTTAATATACCAGCTTTGAAAGGAATTTCAGCAAAAACTATTGAGGAACATCTCAAGCTCTATGCGGGATATGTAAAAAACCTCAATGAAACTCTCGAGGGCAGGCAGGATATTCGCCGACTTGGCTTTGAATACAATGGCATGAGAAATCATGAAGTATATTTCCGTAATTTGGAAGGAGGAGCTAAGGAACTTTCAGAAAGTAGCTCTCTCAAGAAACAAATTCTAAGTGACTTGGGTTCATTTGACGCCTGGCTCACGAGCTTTAAGGCTCTAGCGTTAACTCGAGGTATAGGCTGGGCAATGCTTTACTATGATAGAAAAGATAAAACTTTAATAAGCACTTGGGTTGAAGAACAGCATATTAGTCAGCTTCAAGACTGCTCTTTAATCCTTGCCCTTGATATGTGGGAACATTCTTTCGTTGCTGACTATCAGCCATCTGGAAAGAAAAACTATGTTGAGGATTTCTTTTTAAATTTGAATTGGGAAAAAATTGAGGAAAATTTTGTTAACGTGACGAAATAGCTTGCGTAAAATCCGATAACTATCCAGAAGGAGAATTTTGGAAGTTCTAATGAAGCAAATGGCAAGCTTGCGAAGAAATGAACCATAAAAAGTTCGTACGATAAAAGGATATGAGAAATCCATCCTGTTATTTCTGATGCGAAATATGAAACAAAACCAAATAAGCCCGTGAGGGTAACGAAAAGCATAGTTGCTGGAATAATTGGAAGCACCAAAATATTCACAACGATTCCAATGATAGACAATTGCCCCATCATATAGAGAATATAAGGTGAAACAAAAATCTGCGTAGCAAATGTAGAAGCAAAAAGTCCTCGAAGGCCAAACCTCTCGGTAATAAATCCTAATTTTTTCTCAATAGGCGAAGAAAGTAAGAGGAGTCCGAGTGTCGCAAGAAAAGACAGCTGGAATGATGGATCATATAATAAAATAAGAGGGTTCTGGATAAGCATAAGGGATGCTGCAATAAAAAGTGCTTTGCCGACATTGTAATCTTTTCGAAGTAATGTAGCTAACAATGCAATACTAGCCATAACACATGAGCGAACAACCGTCGCTCCTCCACCAACAAGAATTCCAAAGGCTAAAATCCCGAGTCCACCAAGAATAATACCGATAGTTCTTGGCAAAAAAGCCAGCATTCGACGAATGGAATCCGCAACAATAGTAATATTATATCCAGACAAAACAACGATATGTATAAGTCCTGCTTTTCTAAAATCATCAATCAAATCCTTACCTAAAGCGCTTTTCTCCCCCACCACAAGTCCACCAGCAAGCGCTGAGTGCGGTTCGCCAAGTACCCTTTTAATATTTCTAAGAAATCCTTGTTTGATTTTGAATAGATTTTTGGAAATAAAACTTCCACCAGCATCTTCTATTACTTCAACGGTCGGCTTTTTCATTTCAAAATAAATTCCTTCTTTCAAAAGGTAGTTGATGTAATCAAAAGTCCGCCCTCCATTGCTCTTGAAATTCCTTGGCGCATTCATCTTTCCAGTAAGCTTGAGAGATTCTCCATAATCATAGTGAATATATCTATCCGCCTGAATTTTTATATACGTTTCAATAAGATTTCCATTGATGTGCTGGGTTTTCAGCGTGAAAGCCTGATTAAAATCTTTTATTTGAGGTTCATCGGAAATGGAACCGAGCACCTCAACATTTTGACCTGAATACTTTTCAACCAACGCTTCACGATCACTATGAAAAGCGAAATAGCCACGAATAAGAATGGCGAATAAAAGTACAAATATAATAATTAAATTAATCTTTTTATGATCCATTCTCGAATCATATCAAACCGAGATAAAGAAATTATAAAGATGGAATCAAGAAATACCCAAGAAACAAGAAATTAGAGTTTGATTGAATAATTTGAAATAGAACCTTTGTATAGTTTTGTAGCTTCATTGTCAGCAAAGCTTGTAGCGATCTCATCACATCTATTGTTTCCAGGATTTTCTGCGTGACCTTTCACATATGTCCACGTAATATTTTTATCTTTTGATGCTTCAAGTAGAAGTTCCCAGAGATCACGATTTAAAACAGCTTTTTTTTGTGAGTTTTTCCAACCCTTCTTTTGCCAACCCTCTATCCATTCTGTCATGCCTTTGATCACATATTGCGAATCAGAATATAAGGTAATTAAATCAACAGAATCAACAGATTTCAAGCCTTCAATAGCAGCCATAAGTTCCATTCTATTATTTGTAGTCATGTCTTCTCGTCCGCCGAGTTCTTGCACATTCTCACTAGATATAACAATACTTCCCCACCCCCCAGGACCAGGATTTCCACGTGATGAGCCGTCGGTAAAGATTATTGTTTTTGACATGATTTAAATTATATCAACAATTCTCAATCTTAGCTCTGTCTTACCCCTAAACATCGATTTCTCCATAGTTGCTACAAGATTTATCGAATCCCCCACTTTGATATCTTTACCATCTTTATTTTTAAATTGATCAGCGGTCATAAAAAATCCCATCGCATTCACTGGCTGATTATTTTCTTTTTTAAAAGCAAGTTCCAGATGATTTTTTTCTTTTCCGAATTCTTTTATACCAGAAATTTGAATATTTTTAAAAATAAACAGAGGCTTAGGATTCCCTACTCCGAACGGTGCCATCTTTTCTATATGACCATAGATAGTCCAGTTCACCATTTCAAGAGAAATTTCCATATCGATATAATCAGGATCAATAACCTTATCTTCTTTCACCAGCAAATCAAAAGCGGAATTCAAATAATCGTCCAAATGATGAATTGCTTCATTGGAAATTGCGAAACCTCCAGAAGCGAAGTGCCCTCCGTATTGAAGCATTACTCCGGCAGGAACTTTATGCATAATATCTACAACACTTACCGTACCCCCAGAACGACATGAGCCTTTTATTATTCCATCGCCATCCCTTCCCCAGAGAAATGCCGGCTTATTGAATTCTTCAGCAAGACTATTGGCTACAAGTCCAAGCAAAGAAGGTCGCCAATCGGGATTCCCTGCGACTATCACATTACGAGGATTTTCTGCGTGGCGTTCTTTTATATTTTTCTTAACTTCTTTCACAAGTGCTGCTACTGTCCCCTTTCTTTCATTATTAATCATATCCAAATGTTGTACATATTCATGTGCCTCATGATCATTATCAGTGGCAAGTAAACGAAAAGCATCCATTGGAACACCCATTCGTGAAGCGGCATTGATTCTTGGGGTAATCATAAAGCTGATGTCATCCTCAGTGAGATATTTTTGATTTATTTTCAAATGATTGAGTAATCTCATCAGCCCTTTTCGCGGACTCATTTTCAAAACCCTTAAACCGAAGTGTGCCAAAGCCCTATTTTCGCCCGTCAGAGGAACCATATCTGAAAGGGTTGCAAGCCCGACCATATCAAGAAACCATTTTTCATGGCCTTCTTTCATATCAAATCTTTTTAATTTAAGAATTGCTTGAATGAGCTTGTAACCGACACCAGAACCACAGAGAATTTTTTCAGGATACTCGCAATCCTTTTGCTTATGATCAACAATAGCGAAAGCTGGAGGAAGTTCTGCGTGCGGTTCATGATGATCAGTAATGATAACGTCAATTCCCTTTTCTTGCGCTAACTTCACCGCTTCAATATCAGAAATTCCGCAGTCTAATGTAATAAGAAGCTGGACTCCTTCAATAGCAAATTGCTCAACTGCATCAGTATTCAATCCAAATCCTTCATCATGCCGATGAGGAATATAATTCGTAAAATTCTCAAAGTTAATTTTCTTAAAAAAATCATGAAAAATAACTCCTGCTGGAATACCATCAGCATCGTAATCGCTATAAATAACTATTTTTTCATTATTTTCTATTGCCTTAACAACTCTTTTCGCAGCTTTTTCGGCATCTTTAAGTAAAAAAGGATCATGAATGTGTTTATCGTAGCTAGGATTGAGAAAACTTTCCTTCTCTTCAGGACTTTTGATACCACGATAAAAGAGAAGATGGTCAATCAAGTCTCCGTTCGTCCTTTCCCTGATCTCATATTTCTTCATGTACACCAGTATAACATTTGATATACTATCTGTATGGAAACCTGTATTTTCTGCAAAATAGTCAAGAAAGAGGTGCAAGCTCACATCGTCTACGAGGATGAGAATTTCATGGCTTTTCTTGATATTCGTCCCCTTTCACCAGGACATACGCTAGTAATTCCCAAGAAACACTATCGCTGGGTGTGGGATGTCCCGAATACTGCAGAATACTTTGATCTCGTAAAAAAGATAGCATTGGCTCAAAAAAAGGTATTTAAGCAAGAAGCTATTTTAATAAAAATTGTTGGTGAAGAAATACCTCATGCTCATATTTGGGTATATCCGCATCCAGAAGAAACAAAGGGAGAATTAATTAATTTCGAAGGAAATAAA
>JAYTHA010000045.1:0-4357 GCA_043732935.1 Candidatus Tayloriibacteriota bacterium | reverse complement strand
ACATCAGAAACGACATCAAGAGCTATATCGAGAGATTCTGGATTTACTTTGGCATAATAGCCGGTGTATTCCTGCCCTGTAAAAGCATTGTATTGAGCTCCGAGTGATTCGAGCTCTTTTGATATATCAAGTGCTCTGGGTCGCTTGGGTGTCCCCTTAAAGACCATGTGCTCAAGAAAATGCGAGAGACCATTTGTCTCTTTTTTCTCATATTTCGAACCAGTAGAAACCATAACAAGTACGGTAACAGCAGGATTATCGGCCATTGGAACAGTTATTATCTTGAGACCATTTTTGAGAGTAATTTCATTAAATTTCATAGCTTTCACTGTACCATATTAATGCAACCCGCGTTAGCGGAGCTGTCGTCGGATGACGGCAATAAAAAAAGCGGGCACCTGAGTGTCCGCCTTTGAGAGGAACCGACAAAACTACACCAACGCCAACTGCAGATCAGGGTCTGGCAACTTCTCTGGTAATTCTGAAGTGGGGTGATTACCGGGGTGAGCAAAGCGCGCCGTCTTAAGAAAAAATTTGCTTCGAATCTCCCGGAGATAGAAATCACCACGCACAGGGTCAATCATGAGATCAAAGAGCTCTTGGCCCTGTGATACCTTGATGACCAGCTTGGCATATTCATCGCCACGGAGTAATCCATGACAGTCCGAAGGGCTGGGAAGTGACCCCAAGACCCTTTGGTTTTGCCTGGACGCGTCATCAACGCTTCCCACAAAAATCTCCATTTCAACGATTGTGCTGTGAGGACGAGTAACGTGAACGAGCCGGCCATTTTCCAATAGGTCCCAGTATTGCTGAGCAAACCATTGTCCGGCACGCATGCTGGCGATTTCAATTGGACATTCGTCCAAGATACTGAAGTGGATCCCGCAACTGAAGTAGATCCCGCGAAGGATTCCGTTTCCTGTTTTTGCTTTAGTCATAATCAAACTGCTGAGTTGTTGAGTTTTTGTTGATTCTCTTAAAAAGAGCACGTTCTACATCCATAGAACGAGCTAGAATCTTAACCTATTACTTTATAAAAGTCAATAGGTGCTCTGCCAATTTGTCTGTCATAACTCTTTCTTGCTTTCCACTGTCTCTATCACGCACAGTGACTCCGGCATTTTTCTCTATAGTATCGAAATCTATAGTCACACAGAACGGCGTACCAATCTCATCTTGTCGACGATATCGCTTACCAATGTTTCCATTATCATCAAAAACAACTCCGGGAATTTCTTTTTTGAGCATTGCATAAATTTCGCGTGCCTTTTCGATAAGTTGTGGCTTATTCTTAAGTAAAGGAAACACTGCCACCTTAACAGGGGCGATCTTCGGTGAGAATTTCATATATACCCTTTTCTCTCCATCAATCTCATCTTCATTATAGGCATCAGAAAGCACAGCGAGCATTGTTCGCTCAACACCAAAAGACGGCTCTATACAGTGTGGTAAAAATCTTTCTTTCGTCTCTTCATCAAAATATGATAAATCAACCTTGCTCGCATCTGAATGCTGTTTCAAATCAAAATCGGTTCTGTATGCTAGACCATATAATTCTTTTTTTCCAAATGGAAAATCAAATTCAAAATCTATTGTTCGCTTCGAGTAATGGGCGCGATCTCCATCTACAATTTCCAATTCATGGACATGACTCTTATCAATACCGACATCGTCAATAAATGCATGGATTTGTCCGACAAAATGCTCGAATGTTTCTTTCCAATCCTTCGGATTTACGAAATATTCAATTTCCATTTGTTCAAATTCACGAGAACGAAATACGAAATCTCGAGGAGCAATTTCATTTCTGAAGGCTTTGCCGATTTGAGCAAGACCGAATGGAAGCTTCGGATGAAAACTATCAACAACATTTTTAAAATTAACAAACATACCTTGCGCAGTTTCTGGGCGTAGATATGAAATAGAATCCTCACTTTCAAGTGGACCGACACTTGTTTTGAACATCATATTAAACTGACGTGATTCTCCAAGCTGTCCTTCACAATCAGGGCATTTCTTGGCAATTTGATTTTCTTTTTCGAGTTGATCAGCACGAAAACGATGTTTACATTTCTTGCATTCTACAAGCGGATCAGCAAAACCAGCAACATGACCGCTTGCCTTCCAGACATTTTGATTCATAAGAATTGCAGCATCAATACCATACATATCTTCTCTATCAAGCACAAAACGCTTCCACCATGCATTCTTAATATTATTCTTCAAAGTAACTCCGAGGGGACCGAGATCCCATGTTCCCGCCAAACCGCCATAGATTTCAGAACCTTGAAACACGAAACCTTTTCGCTTTGCGAGCGAAATTATCTTTTCCATATTTGTTTCTTCTTGTATAGCCATAAATATAGATTAACTGATTTACTGAACAACTCTTTCATCACCATCCTTGAATGTCTGATCTGTGCTGAATCTTGTAGTAAGTGAGCTTAGATTACTATTAAGTGCTTGATTTGTAAAATCATCTTGAGCGGTTAGAACAGCTTCATTAACCAAAATAGGTGTTTGACCAACCTGGGTAATGCTTGGGTTAATGGCCACCTGGAATGCCACCTGTCGACGACGAGAATTGTTTAATGTATACGTTCCAAGACTTCCGATTCTCCAAACAATAGTTCCATCAACGCTGTTATAAGAAATATCTTCATTCGTAGGACTTATTTTATTAGTCCACTTAACATACGGAGGTAAGCTTGCTTTGACTTGCGCATTATTTACATTGCTTGAAGTATTATCAACTATCCAAATCACCGTATAACTTGTCTGCTGTTCTGCTTTCGGTGGAATCGGACCGAAATTATCGAATGGACTGCTTGAACGAATAATTTGACCTCCAAGAGCGACATTTGATGATATTTTTATGCGACGCTGCGCGCTTGATACGACAGATTCTGGAACATCCGTTTCTGAATTTCTATTGCCTTGAACACTGACACTCATTGAAATGTCTGGATTAGTAATCGCCTTTGATGCTGAACTCAAATCTTTTGGTATCATACTAAAACTGACTCTTCCGCTATCTCCAGCTGCGATATTTTTCAAATCAGGAGTGGTTATAGTATTCCAAACTATTTCATTCGTAGCAGATTTATAGAGTCCTTGTTCTGGTGACACGGAAATTTTATCAAAAGCTGAGCCAGCGAGTTTAACATGAATTTCTCCATCAAGAATCGGAGCCGTAAGATTGTTGAAATATGAAATCTCAACCTTGATAGTATTATTAAATGAACCAATATATTCTTGTTTATCTGATTCTCCATCGAGAGAGACGCCGACACTTATAAATGGCTTTCTAATGCTTATCTCTTGAGTTCCTGAAACATATTCTGTTCCAATTATTTTATCATTACGCACACTTTGCGCTCCTGTAGTAAATCTGAATACTCGAGTTTCATCATCTTGACCATCCATTTTTCCTTTTATTTTCAAAACTTTCTTTCCTCCAGGTGGAATATCACCCATTCTCCACGTAGTAGTGTCACCAAGAGGTTTTATATCAGAAGATGTATAGGTAAAGCCAAAAGGATATATAGCCTTTAAGAGAAGATTTTTGATTGTTTCTTTTGAATTAGAAGTCATCATAATGGCCAATTCAAATTCTTGACCTGAATTTATTTCTTTAAATGAATCAATAGAAAGTGTTAGTGGTGATGAACTAATCAATACATCGAAGGTCTTTTGCTTTTGAAAGATGGCATTTGAACCCTTTACACGATACTCAACAGTGACTGTAACTACTTTTTTACTATTTTCTTCACCATAAATAACAGCCTGGATAGTTTTCTGACCTATTCCACCTGATTCAATATCAGGAATTATTTCACGGAAATTTTTCAGTTCTTTTGAAGTATCTACAGCATCGACGGTTCCAGCCGGAAAATCAACAGAGAGATCAACTGTCTCAAGTTTTATATTATTCTTATTGGAAATCTGAACATCAAATGAAATCGGTTCACCACCCGCAACAGAAACTGGTCCATTGATAGTGATATCGATATTATTTGCAGAAACAATGTTTGATCCATTGAAAAGTAAGTAAGCACCGGCTCCGAGCGCAAGTGCGAAAATTATTATTGAAGTCACTAGAATCTTTGTAAAAAATGACATTGAGGTATCCTTATATCTTTTATTAAGTTCGACGTCTTCTTTAATTTCCTCTGGATGTTCCCAATCGGTCTTTACGTCTGTTTCCTGTGAGGTAAATCTTAATCGGCGTTTTGTACGAATATCGGGAGAACTTCGTGAATAAAGCGACTTTTTTAAACTATCAATTTTACTGCTATCCTCTTGATTCATCTCAATAGTATAGCATTAGAGCTGACTTTCGTTGAGAGCTGAG
>JAYTHA010000044.1:0-1921 GCA_043732935.1 Candidatus Tayloriibacteriota bacterium | reverse complement strand
TAAGCTCTAGTATAATGTAACTATGGATACTACGAAACAACTCTCAATACTTCTGGTAGATGATGATAAGTTTTTACTTGATATGTATGCTTTGAAATTCTCAAAAAATAATTTCAAAGTGAATACGGCAGAGGGTCCTGATAATGCTCTCAAGGTTCTGAGAGAGGGAATGGAGCCAGATATAGTGTTACTTGATGTGGTGATGCCGGGCATGGATGGCATTGAACTTCTTACTATTATTCGCAAAGAAAATCTTTTGAAAAATAGTGTTGTAATCATGCTTACCAATCAAGGATTGCCTGATGATGTGGCACGAGCTAAAAAATTGAATGTCGATGGCTATATTATAAAGGCCACGACTATCCCATCCGAAGTGCTGTCTGAAGTTCAAAAAATTTATTCAACAATTAAAAAATAATTCATGGAATATCGAAAGGAAATTGAACAATTAGTCGATACCGTTCTCAATGAAGGTGCATCTGACTTGCACCTTGCAGAAGGCCGAAGTCCTGTTATACGTGTCGCTGGTTCTCTTATTCCTTTAGTAAAAAGGGCTCCTCTGACAGCATCTGATATGCAGGGTTATGTTAATGAGTTTTTAAATGAAGATAATAAAAAGCTTTTAGCAAAAGATCGCGATGTAGATTTTTCATACAGCCTCACGAATAGTCGTTTTCGTGGCAATGCCTTCTATCACCAAGGAGTTATTTCAATTGCCCTGAGACTTATCCCAAAGAAAATCAGCACTTTGGCTGAACTAAATCTTCCCCCAATTCTTGAATCATTTACCCGTAAACAGCAAGGATTCTTTCTCGTGGTAGGTCCTATTGGTCAGGGTAAATCAACAACCCTCGCTTCTCTTATTGAAATGATAAATCAGACTCGAACAGAGCATATTATGACCATTGAGGATCCTGTTGAATATTTATATGAATCAAAGAAATCAATCATTGATCAGCGAGAAGTGCGTATCGATACTCCGGATTTCAAGGATGCTCTTGTCGCAATGTTCCGACAAGATATCGATGTCGCTCTCGTAGGCGAGATGCGAGATGCAGAAACCATGGCAACTGCGGTAACAGCCGCAGAAACTGGTCACCTTGTGTTCTCCACTCTTCACACGAACAATGCTGCTCAAACCATCAACCGTATCATTGACTCATTTCCATCGTCACAGCAGGATCAGATCCGTGTTCAGCTTGCCAGCAGTTTGACCGGAATCTTTTCTCAAAGACTTATCCCTCGCATTTCAGGAGGACTTATTCCAGCATATGAGCTTTTGATCAATAACAGTGCTGTGGCAAATCTTATCCGTGAAAAGAGAATTCATGAAATAAATACTGTTATTGAAACAAGTTCTGGAGATGGAATGATCGATATGAATCGTTCTCTCGCTGAGCTCGTTCGTTCCGGAGAGATTACGGTCGAAAATGCTTATTTAAATTCAAATAATCCCAAGACACTTGAGCGTCTTGTATAATATATTCATATGCTTTTTATTTACCAAGCAGTAGATCAAACAGGTGCGCCAAAAACTGGATCAATCGATGCAGTTAATGTCGATGTAGCTATCGCTTCGCTTCAGAGGAGGGGATTTGTCATTACTTCTATTAATGAAGAATCTTCAAAGAAATTCGGTCTGTCAATGAATATTTCTTGGCTTGATAGGGTTTCAAATAAAGATATTGTTATTATATCTCGCCAGCTTGCTACGCTTTTCGAAGCCCAGGTCTCCGCTCTCCGAATATTCAGACTTCTTGCTGCTGAAACAGAAAATGTTGTTTTGGGAAAGAAATTGGTGATTATTGCAGACGATTTGCAGGCCGGCAGCCAGATTTCCGCAGCGCTCGCGAAACATCCGAAAGTTTTCTCAGACTTTTATGTAAGTATGGTAAAAGCGGGTGAAGAATCAGGTAAATTG
>JAYTHA010000043.1:0-10678 GCA_043732935.1 Candidatus Tayloriibacteriota bacterium | reverse complement strand
TCTTGCTACAGGAGCACAAGGAGACGAATTCGCAGCAATGATGCGAATTTCAAACAAAACTCATAAGCATATCAAAATCACTAAGCGTGATACCATTCTTCTTTCTTCTTCTATCGTTCCAGGTAATGAAAGAGCTGTTCAGAAATTGAAAGACAATCTTTCTCGACAAGGTGCAAATATCATTCATTATCGTATTGCTGATGTTCACTCATCTGGACATGCCAATAGAGATGAGACCGCTTGGATTCATCAAAAAATCCGACCGAAGTTCTTCATGCCAGCTCACGGATATCATTATATGCTTCGTGTTCATGGAGAAATTGCAAAGGAAGCCAATGGACTCACTGATGATCAAATAATCATTCCTGATAATGGTTCAATCATAGAAATTCAAAACAAAGGCGAGAAAATCGTTAAATTAAAAGAAAAGGCGCCATCAGGAATCGTGATGGTTGATGGATTCTCTGTTGGAGATATTCAGGATGTCGTGATACGAGATCGACAAATGCTTGCACAAGACGGAATTTTCATTGTCTTTGCAATTATCAATGCTCAGACAGGTAAACTCAAGAAGTCTCCTGATATTATTTCTCGAGGTTTCGTCTATCTCCGAGAATCACAGGAACTCCTCCATCACGCTCGAATCATCATCAAAAATACTGTTGAAGAATCAACAAAGGGTATGAATCCTATAAATATTGATTATGTAAAAGGCAATATTTCAGACAATGTAAGCAAATTCCTCATGCAAAAAACAGCGAAAAGACCTATTGTTATCCCCGTAATCTTAACAATCTAGCTTTGGAGGTGATATAATGATGTGGTATGAGGCATCATCCCAATATAAAAAAACCAGCTGCACTTTATTCAATAGGTATAGTTGGTTTTTTTTATGCGCTTCATACAGCATTGCCCAACTATTTTAATTCGAGCTTCCTTGCCACATTCACCGATGAAAAAACTGTTGGTATCATTTACCTTATTATTTCATTGATAACGATAGTCGGTTTCCTATCAATGAATACTATTTTAAAGAAATTAGGAAATCTAAGAACTTCTCTTATTTTAATCCTTCTTCAAATAGTCACATTCTACGGACTTATCACTTATGATTCTCCGTACGTGATAATAGCCCTTTTTATTGTAGAAATGTGTATTGCAAGCTTTATCTCATTAACTCTTGATATATTCTTACAAAAAAGTACTGATATCGGTCATACAGGAAGTGTTCGAGGATTGTACATGACAGCAATAAATATCGCATGGATATTTGGACCGCTTATTGGAGGTTTATTGATTGCCGAAAATAATTACAGAGGAATATATGTAGCAGCATTTGGACTGCTTTTCCCTTTGCTTTATATAGTTTATAAAAACTTCAATAATTTCAAGGATTCGCATTATGTTGAAATATCTGCGCGAGAAACATTCGTGAGAATTCTAAAAAATAGGGATATTACAAAAATATTCATTATTAATATTGTCCTGCAGGTATTTTATGCATGGATGACAGGGTATACTCCTATTTATCTTTTCAAACAAATTGGATTCGATTGGAATCAAACAAGTATTATCTTCACTATAATGCTTATTCCCTTCATTCTCATAGAATTGCCTCTTGGTAAGCTTGCTGACAGAAAATGGGGTGAGAAGGAAATACTTTTCATGGGATTTATAATTATAGGTATTTCTACATCTGCACTGATATTATTTACAGCGAAGAATGTCGTCATTTGGGCTATCATGCTTTTCATTACTCGTATCGGAGCTGCGGCAGCGGAGGTTATGATTGAAACATATTTCTTTAAAAAAGTAGACGGGAAAGATCCAGAAATGCTCAGTATGTTCCGAATAACGAGACCACTCTCATATTTCCTAGCCCCAATCATTACAACAATAGGACTTGTTTATACCACAGACAGGTATCTATTCTTACTTCTCGGGCTAACTTGTCTTTTGACCTTATATCCGATTTCAACTATTAAAGATACGAATTAGCCTTATTTTGCTTTTATAGAGCTAAATCTATATACTCTATCTATGAATAAAAAAGAGACTTCTTGGGGTGGCGTAGCTGGCTGGTATGATGAAATGCTGGAAAACAAGGAAGGGACATATCAAAAAGAGGTTATTTTACCAAATCTCTTTCGTATTCTTGATGTAAAAAAAGATGAAGTAATTCTTGATATTGCCTGTGGGCAAGGATTCTTCTCTCGAGCAATTGCAGAAAAAGGAGCGAAGGTAATTGGCTCAGATATTGCAAAAGAACTGATCGGAATTGCGAAGCTTCATTCTCCCCAATCAATTACCTTTCATATAGCTCCTTCTGATAAGCTTGAATTTTGTCCAAATGCTTCAATAGATAAAGTTATAATTATCCTGGCCCTTCAAAATATAGAAAATCTCCACGAAACAGTGAGAGAAGCTTACCGAACACTTAAGCCTAAAGGAAAATTCTATGTGGTACTCAACCACCCAGCATTCAGAATACCAAAAAACTCAAGTTGGAATTGGGATGAGCAACAACAAAAACAGTATCGCCGAATTGATGCATATATGTCTGACATACGAGAAAGAATTGAAATGAATCCTGGAGCACAAAAAGCAGGAGATAAAAAATTTACTATTTCGTTCCATAGACCCTTACAAGTATATTTTAAAGCACTAAATAAAGCGGGGTTCTTTGTCGGTCGCTTTGAGGAATGGATATCGCATAAAAAAAGCGCTCCGGGCCCAAAAGAGAGAGAGGAAAACAGGATTAGAAAAGAAATACCAATATTTGTTATAATAGAAGCCATTAAAAATTAATAAATAAAAATCGACACATTACAATGTCCAAAATTTCAAAAATGATAGCTCGAGAGATTCTTGATTCACGAGGTAATCCGACGGTAGAAGTTGATATCACATTAAAAGACGGTTCATTCGGACGTGCAGCAGTTCCATCAGGAGCATCTACAGGAAGCCATGAAGCAGTAGAGCTTAGAGATGGCGATAAGAGATACAACGGCAAGGGCGTAGCAAAAGCTGTAAAGAATGTGAATACTATTCTCGCGAAGGCTTTAATCAATAAGGAATGGGATCAGAGATCTATTGATTCACGGATGATTGAATTAGACGGAACTGCGAATAAAGGTAAACTTGGTGCGAATGCAATTCTAGGTATATCTATGGCCTTTGCTCGAGCAACAGCACAAAGCCAGAAAACTCCCCTTTATAAATACTTTTCAAAAATTGCAAAGACAAAGAATATCATTCAACTTCCAGTTCCAATGATGAATATTTTGAATGGTGGAAAACACGCAGAAAAATCAACAGATTTTCAAGAATTTATGATTATGCCGATTGGAGCAAAGTCATTCAAAGAAGCATTGCGTTGCGGTGCTGAAATATTTCATGCCTTAAAGAAAATCCTCCACGACAGAGGGCTCGCAACAACGGTTGGCGATGAGGGAGGTTTTGCGCCATCATTACCTTCAAATGAAGCTGCTATTACTGTAATTCTTGAAGCTATTGCAAAAGCAGGATATACAGCAGGAAAAGACGTGGGCATTGCTCTTGATGTTGCTGCTACTGAACTCTATAAAGATGGCAAATATCATTTAGCATGTGAAAATAAATCTCTCACCTCAGAGGAAATGGTAGCTTTCTATGCTGATTGGTGCTCAAAATACCCTATTGTTTCAATAGAAGATGGTCTCGCAGAAGATGATTGGGCTGGATATAAACTTATGACAGAAAAATTAGGCAAGAAAACTCAGGTGGTTGGTGATGATCTTTTCGTTACGAATATTGATAGATTGAAAATGGGCATTGAGCAAAGTGTAGGAAATTCAATTCTTATTAAATTAAATCAAATTGGAACAGTTTCAGAGACAATTGACTCAATAAACATGGCAAAGAAAGCCGGATACACTTCTATAATTTCTCATCGTTCAGGAGAAACTGAAGATACCACTATCGCTGATTTCGTTGTTGGAACAGGTACAGGACAAATAAAAACAGGCTCACTTTCAAGGACTGACAGAGTGGCGAAGTATAATCAACTCCTCAGACTTGAAGAAGAACTCGGTAAAAAGGCGATATATGGAGGTAAAAAGGTTTTAAGCACAGCTTATTAACAACTTATAAACAATATTTCCACTTTTAGGCTAGTTTTAATGTTGACTTAACACAGCAAAGCGATATAGTTTAACTACGTCTACCCTATCTAAGGAGAAGGTCCTTTAAAAAAAATTTTAAACAGGAGTTCGAACTATAGTGGCTTCGGTCACATAAGAGAACACCGCCTTATATATTTGGTATCTCTCTCCCTACCCAGAGTAGACCAACAAGAAAGAAAATAGACCTTACATATGTTACATATGCAGGTCTATTTTCTTATACCGAACAGCGACATTTAAGGCTGTGTCGGCTGAGCTGGCGCTGGTTGCGCTGGCTGATTTGCCTCTGGTTTCTTACTCATAATGATTATGCTCAGGTTGATTAGCTCCTGTGCGTTGTACATTGTACACCTGTTTCAAGCCTATCTCCTTTTCTCTCATCAAATTGACAGTGAGTCAAAAGACTGGGTGATAAAGCCAGAAAATATCATACTATTTGGGTATGGTGTAATACTATCAAAAATTAGATAATAGTTATGGAAATATGGCTAGGAAATCATATAAAGATCCTGCCTCATCTCGCCCTGCCCAATATACTCAGCTTCGCCTTTTAAGATTTTTTCAAATGGCCTACAGAAAAAACAACCTTTTTCACCTTGAGGACACACGAAAGAACCTTTTTGACGAGCATCTTTTACTTTTTTAGCTACTTCAAAAACTTTTTTATAAGACTCATCAATGTCAGGAAGTTCAACTTCAACAGGTTTATCGTCTCTATCCAAATACCAATAACTCGCTCCGGTAACCTTTCTTTTTTGCAGATTTTTCAAAAGTAATTGATAAATCGGAAGTTGGAGAGATTCCCCATCTTCTTCATTCTTTCCTGTCTTGAAATCAAGTATATGAACACTGTCATCTTCAGGCTTCCAAACAAGCCAGTCTATTTTTCCACAGAGAATAATATTATCCTCTTCTGATAGATAGAAATGCGGTGGCATTCCGCTTTCTGGCTCCTTAACCTTAACTGTTTTGAATGCTAATAAACCTGGATTATCAATAACTCTCTGTATCATTGCCTTGGCACGTATCTTTGTTTCCTGTTCTTGTTCTGGAGAAGAAAAACCCCCTCTTTTTCCACTTACTTTTTTCCAAGCTTTTTCCAAATCATCCATCAAAGAATGCTGAAAACGCTCTTCAGTTTTAAAATCTGCTAGACCTTCTACAACTTCGTGAACTGCAACACCAAGAGCTAGAGCCGGATTTACTATATTTATTTTTCTATTGGTATTCAGATCCTTATATACATTATGCAAATAATACGCACGAGGACATTTCAAAAAATCACCCATTGATGAATGCGAAACCCAAACTGCTGTATAGGGATCTTTTGCCATAGTTTTTGAATTATAACATTTTAAAAAATAAATAAAAAGTTAGGGGGTGCAGATATGTTTGCACCCCCTTACCAACCTCCACAAAATTTTAACGGCGACACAATCTGTGCTGATGGAATCGTGATTCGCGATGACGTATCCAGCGCTCATGTTTTGCTGACTTTGCCTTTTTTGCGGTCTCGAGCGATTTGAGTTCCTTGCTGGTCTCATGCACCCTGAAACATTCACCGATCAAGATGTGGATCTTGAATTTGAGCCGACACCCCCTCCTTAATGCATCTAACAGGAGTTGGCGTATCTTTTCACCACATCTTGCGACTTTAATTCTGACGCGCAAGTAAAGATCAGAAGCAGTTTCCCACTTGGGTGTGGACGCTTCGACCTGATTGAACAGACGATTGACCGTCCTAAAAGTGAAACCGTCACCTACCTCAATGAAGTAGGGGGAGGTTTCTGAACTTTGTGTGTCTATCATCGATTGCTTGCCTTTGTTGAGTTGCTGTCCGCTAGCTAGAACCCCTCTAGCTTTCTAAATTTTAGTATACTCCTTTACTTCTTGTCCGCAACAGTCACCTTGTTCATAACTATATTAACAAGAGGTTTATCGAGAGGGTCAGTTTTTGAAGCTGCAATAGCATCTACAACCTCGATACCAGATATCACACGACCGAAAATAGTATAGGCGTTTGGAAGACCGTAATCTTGATGCATAATAAAGAATTGACTACCATTAGTATTTGGACCAGCATTTGCCATAGCAACTACTCCACGCTTGTAACCATTTTTATAAGATTCAGTTAATGGATTGAGTTCATCTGCAAACTCATAACCTGGGCCACCACGGCCAGTTCCCGTAGGATCACCTCCTTGAATCATGAATTTTGGAATAACTCTGTGGAAAATAACTCCATTATAAAAACCCTTATTCGCTAACGTAATAAAATTCTCTACGGTTTTTGGCGCATCAGCATCATATGTTTCGAATATGATAGTTCCCTTATTTGTTTCTATAGTTATAGTATGCATAAAATTTTTTGATGAAGTTGTTGTTGCTATTTGTGATGAATTTGATAAAGAAGTGTTCGTCACGCCAGGGCTTGGCCAAATAAAATAAATTCCTAATAAAACAAGCAGAATAATGACGATAATGATATATGTATTTTTATTCATAGTTATAGATTATATATTTCTTTAGCTGTTTTGACTACTAGTTCAATTGCTTCGGGTATGGTCATATTGAGACGGGCTCCAGAAGCAGCGACATGGCCTCCACCCCCGAGAACAGTTGCTAGCTTTGACACATTATATTTTTCAGAATCACGGGTTCTAAAACTTATTTTTACTATACCAGGTTTTGATTCAATCAATGTTGCAGAAATATCAATATCGCTTATTGATCTTAATTTACTTGAAATATAACCAGTTGAAATATCATCTTCTTTGATATTATTCTTTTGAAGTTCATCATAAGTTATCGAAGCAAGTGCAAACTTTCCATTCAAAAAAGTCTTCAAGGATAAGAGGGCGATTCCTTCAAAAATCAAAGATTCTTTACTATTACTATTATCCATAATAGAAATGACCTTGCTAAAATCAGGTGCTAGAGTGGCAAGTTCCGTAGCTGCTTGAAAAGTATCCGCATTTGTATTTCCATATCTAAATCCACCAGTATCAGTATATATTCCCATGAAAAGATTGAGGGCAATATCATGATTCAGTTTTACTCCGATTGTCTTGAATAAATCGAGTAATAATTGCGCAGTTGCAGGATACGACGAATCCACACAATTTATCTTTCCATAACCTTTATTGCTTGCATGATGATCAATTACAATAGTCATCATGGTATCAGGAAAAACTATTTCACTTAACGAAGAAATCATCTCGGGACTGCCACTATCTAAAATAATAAATAGATCAAATTCCTTGGAGTCAATTTCCCCATATGACTTCTGGGTTATTGTTGCAACTCCTGGAAAATCAAAAGCCTTCGGTATGTCGCTGTCTCCTTTGATCAGAGTAACCTTTTTACCCATCTGCTCAAGAGCAAGCTTCATCGCCAAAGTAGAACCGACACTATCAGGATCTGGAGATGGATGACAATGCAAAAGAATATTTTGAGCTTTTTGTATTTCACTTAAAATAATCGGCGCATTTTTTTTAATAGTTTCAGTCATGAAAAAATTATTTAAATGTAATTGGAATCTCTATTGAATCATCGTTTTCAACTAATCCCGAGGGATTGTCTTTTTTGAGAACAAGGAAACCTTTTGATCCTTTTATATAATTATTAAATTGAAGAGTTCCAAGAAACTTTACAAAATCCTGTGTCATCCATTCTCCTTGAGTTGTCACATGACCTTCAGCAATAGTATTCCTATAACTATCGAGCAGGATCACAGGAAAACTTCCTTCAAAAAACCATGATCCCCGAGCACGGCCAGCGATACTGAGAGGTGATGAGATTTCAGCGTCTTTAATGGGTGAAGTTACCGTGATAAGGGTGCTTTTATCAACAGGAATTATACTTGTATTTGAACTTCGAAACCAAAGAAAATAGACAGCAGAAATGGCGATAACAACAATAACAACTATAGCGACAATAGTTTTCTTCATAGGTCAATTGTACCACAAGGATACCGCTTATTCCAGATTATTTCTTCTCCTCAAGATCAAGACAAACGGAGTTGATACAATACCTTTTTCCTGTAGCTGTCGGACCGTCATCAAATACATGTCCAAGATGGGAACCGCACTTTGCACATATAATTTCAATACGATGCATTTCATGATCATTATCTTCTATTTCTTTAACTGCACTAGGTATTGCTTGATCAAAGCTTGGCCATCCAGTTCCTGAATCAAATTGAGTATCAGATGAAAAGATTGGATTATCACAAATCACACAATGATACATTCCATCCTTAGTTTTGTGAACGTATTTTCCACTAAATGGTGGTTCAGTAAATTTTCCTTTCATAGTTTTATTTATTATTTAATAATTTCTCGAATCTCTTTTGCATTTTCTCTAATTTTGGTGCAATAACTATCTGACAGTAGGGATTATTTGAATTATGTTCATAATAATTCTTATGATAATCCTCTGCTGGATAGAATTTTTCTAATGGCAGAATTTCAGTTACTACCGGCTTATCGTAAGACTTTGATTCATCAAGATCCTTGATTGTCCTTTCAGCCTTTTCTTTTTGCTCAGAGGTTGTATAAAAAATAGCTGAACGATACTGGGTACCGACATCATTACCCTGTCTATTTAATGTCGTAGGATCATGGGTATTAAAAAATACAGATAATAGATCATCGAAGGTTATAGTCGAGGGGTCAAATTCTATTTTTATACATTCTGCATAACCGCTATTTCCACTCGATACTTGCTCATAGGTAAGATTGTCTATTTTTCCACCAGAATATCCCGGTTCAACAGAAATAACACCCTGAAGCATTTTGAAAACTGCTTCAGTGCACCAAAAACATCCATTTGCAAATACAGCGACTTCTTTATTCATGAGTTAATTATACCCCAAAACTAATCTACGAAAGTAAGAGCCTTTCCCTTCTTATTTGCACGTCCTGTTCGTCCTATTCGGTGAACATAGTCATCATACGTAGCTGGAATATCGAAGTTGATAACATGGCTTACATCAGGAATATCGAGTCCTCGAGCAGCAACATCAGTAGCCACAAGAATTTGAACCATATTTTCTTTGAAGCCCTTGAGAGCTCTTTGACGTTGACTGTGATTCTTATCACCGTGAATTGATTCGGCCTTGAATCCCTTTGCAATAAGAGCCTTTGAAAGCTTTTCTACACCGTGCTTTGTTCGTCCAAAAATAATAACTTTATTGAAATCTTCCTTTGCAAGTAATTGTCCGAGTACATCTATTTTATTAAGACCTCGTGCAACACGTACAATATCCTGTTCAACATTCTTTGCAGTGTCTCGAGTTTTTACAGAAATTCTCACTGGTTCATGGAGAAATTCGCCAATCATTTTTTCGATTTCAGGAGAAAGTGTTGCTGAGAAAAAGAGTGTATGTCTTGGCTTCGGCATTCCCGCCATAAGGAAACGCATATCATTTACGAATCCCATATCAAGCATTCGATCAGCCTCATCAAGCACGATAGTTGAAAATTGATTGAGGTGAATAGCTTTTCTTTCAATAAGATCCTTGAGACGTCCTGGAGTTCCTATAATAAATTCATTGTTATATCGAAGTTCAGAAAGCTGTTTGCCGATATATGCACCCCCAACACAACATACTGAGAAAATCTTCATTCCTGGAGTGAAACCAGTAAGTTCATTTTGAATTTGAATAGCAAGCTCACGGGTAGGAACAACGATAAGAACTTTATTTTTTCTATTCTTTAAAACCTTATCAATGAGAGGAATAAGAAAAGCAGCAGTTTTTCCGGTACCAGTATTAGCAATACCAACAATATCCTGACCTTTCAATATATGAGGGATAGATCGATCTTGAATCGGAGTTGGAGTAATGTAACCCTTTTTGATAATTCCAGCTTTGAGATTTTCCTCAATAATAAAATCAGTAAAATTATGCTCAGGCACAAAATGCTCAACCTCTTCAGTGATGGTTGCCTTATTTATAAATCGAGAATGAGAAATATTTTCCCCTTGTGGGCCTCTATTTTTCGTTCTATTTGAATTGTGGAATCGAGCTGGTGGTCTTGAACCGAATCTGCTAGGTCTTGGATTTGAGCCATAACTCTCTTGTTTTCTATACATAGTTTATTAGAGCATTATAATATATTAAAACAATTAAAATGTCAACTTTCTGTACTAGTCCACAGCTTATACACATGATTTCCACGAAATGGGCTCAAAAGTGTATTGACTTTGATTAAAATAGAGTTAAAATTGTAATAGGTTTATCAAACAAGAAGAAGGATACTCGCACATAAAAATAAAGCGTTCAAATAGCTGAGAGTTATGAGCCTCACCCATAACGAACGCAACAACGCGATACAGCGTATAGTTATAATAAAAAGGGTCCCTTCTATTTAGAGCAAATTAAATAAGGTAAACCTGCGAAGAAAGAACTCCCATCGGTGGAGTTTTTTCTTGCCTACGTATGTGATACCATAGAATACATGAGGAAAATAACTCGAATACAAATTGTTGCGGGAGCTCTTAGTGCTATTGGA
>JAYTHA010000042.1:0-4967 GCA_043732935.1 Candidatus Tayloriibacteriota bacterium | reverse complement strand
ATAGGAAGAAATTAATATATGAAATATCTAATTATCTCGAAAAAAAATAAAGGATTCACTATAGTAGAAACGCTTGTTGCTGTTGCTATTCTTATGATTTCTATTGCTGGTCCGCTAACTATTGCTCAGAAGGGTTTGACTGCTGCTATTTATGCTCGAGATCAGGTCACAGCATCATTCCTTGCGCAGGATGCAATGGAATATATAAAGAATATTAGAGACAATGATCTCAATAGTGGTGACTGGTTGAATCGTTTAAGTATGTGTATTGGTACTAGTGCACAATGCATTATTGACACCATCTCAGGTACAATAACTCGAACTACCTCTCCCTCTAATTACACACTCTATAATGATGGATCAGGCTATAAAACATCAGGCACCATCAAAACTCAATTCAATAGAAGTTTTTATGTAGATATAACAAATATTTCGAATTCAGGATATGAAGCCACAGTCTTTGTTACTGTTTCTTGGACAAATGGTACTATTGCAAATGCGGTGACTCTTGAAAATCAAATATTTAATGTAAAACGATGATTAAAAAAAGAGTACAACAAAATAAAGGATATACATTGCTTTTTGCAGTCCTTGTCTCTTCTGTGGTGTTGGCTGTCGGTATTTCTATTCTCACGATAAGTAAAAAAGAATTTTTACTTGCATCATCTGCACGTGAATCAACCTCAGCTTTCTATGCAGCAGATAGTGGTCTCGAGTGTGCAATTTATAATGTCGATCTTCCTGATAATTTTTCTACTACCACACAAACCGCAACTGTTAATTGTATGGGGTATACCATGCCACCCCTTGCGCTCACTGCTACAGGTGGTTTTTATTACATAGCCGATGGAAATGAAGGCACCTTTATCTTTCATATAAGAATGGGAATTCCAACAAATAAATCTTGCGCCATAGTCTCTATCCATAAGTATTATAGAGATGATGATGATGGTTCTGGTTTAACGCTTCATACGACTATTGAATCACGAGGTTATAATCTTGGATGGAATGGAACTACTTGTAGTTTAGCGAGTCCTCGTCGTGTAG
Source organism: Candidatus Tayloriibacteriota bacterium (assembly GCA_043732935.1). Lineage (GTDB taxonomy): Bacteria > Patescibacteriota > Minisyncoccia > Phycocordibacterales > PALSA-1337 > CAIOGI01. Next base: position 3,920 of record JAYTHA010000042.1, on the reverse strand, counting down.
AACGTGCCCTCCGATATACTTTCTAGCTTTATACTTTTCTTGAGTGTGATATCCTTAGAATATGAAAGATAGACTTAATAAACTCAAGGAAATCATTGAGAAACATCGCCATTTGTACCATGTTTTAGACAAGCCTGAGATATCCGATGAAGCCTACGATTCTTTAATGAAAGAGCTCGAAGAGATAGAGGCTGAAAACCCCAAGCTCATTACTCTCGACAGTCCGACTCAGAGAGTTGGTGGGGAACCACTAAAAGAATTCAATAAGGTTAATCATAAATATCAACAATGGTCTTTTGATGATGTCTTTGACTTGAATGAATTGAAAAAATGGGAAGAGAAAGTCAAAAATTTCATGGAGAAAGCAGGAGTTCAGAATGAGAAATTAAATTATAATTGCGAATTAAAAATTGATGGATTAAAGATCATTCTTAACTATGAGAATGGAAAATTGATTCGCGGGGCAACACGAGGCAATGGCATTGTTGGGGAAGATGTGACTCATAATATAAAGACCATACAAAGCATTCCACTTGTTCTCAAAAAAGACACTGATATTACTGCGGTTGGAGAAGTATGGCTCAGTAAGAAAAATCTTAAGAAAATAAATGAAGAGAGAAAAAAACTTGATGAACCGGTGTACGCTAATACCAGAAATCTAGCTGCGGGATCTCTTCGTCAGCTTGATCCGAAAATTACTGCATCCCGCAGGCTTGATTCATTCCTCTATGATATTGATGAAGTAAATAAGGATATACCAGATACTCAACATGGTGAAATTGAGCTTCTATCTAAGCTTGGATTTAAGGTTAATACTTTTAGTAAAGTCTGCAATTCTGTAGAAGAAATAGAGAGATTTTATGGCGAATGGACAAATAAGCGTCACGACTTAGACTATCAACTCGATGGTATTGTCATAAAGGTTAATTCTGTGAAGATTCAAAAGGCCCTTGGATATACAGGGAAATCTCCTCGTTGGGGCGTCGCATATAAATTTCCGGCAGAGCAGGTGACGACAGTTGTTGAGGATATTGTGCTTCAAATCGGAAGAACGGGCGTAGTGACGCCGGTTGCGCATCTCAAGCCAGTCACAGTTGCTGGTTCTACGGTATCTCGTGCCACGCTTCATAATGAAGATGAGATAAAACGCCTTGATGTGCGAATCGGCGATACGGTCATACTTCAGAAAGCTGGGGACGTAATTCCTGATATTGTTTCAGTCATGATAGAACTCAGGCAAAAAAATTCCAAGCCCTATATATTTCCAAAGCATGTGCCGGCGTGCGGAGGAGACGGAAGCATCGAAAGGATTCTCGGCGAGGCGGCATGGCGATGCGTTTCCAAAGACTCATTTGATCAACAGAAAAGAAGATTTTATTATTTCGTTTCAAAAAAATGCTTCGATATGGACGGACTTGGTCCGAAAATAATCGATGTATTACTTGAGCAAGGGCTCATCACTTCTTTTGATGATATTTTCACGTTGAAAAGAGGGGATTTGCTCGCATTGCCTCGTTTTGCAGAAAAATCAGTTGATAATCTGCTTGCTTCAGTGGAAAAATCCCGGAAGATCAGCTTGCCAAGATTTCTGGCTTCGCTCTCACTATCGCAAGTCGGTGAAGAAACTGCGTATGATATTGCAAAACATTTTGGCTCATTAGAAAAAATAGCTGAAGCAAAATACGAAGATATCGAATCAATTTATGGAGTTGGACCAGTTGTCGCAAGGTCCGTATTTGATTGGTTTAGAAATTCTGATAATAAGAAATTAATTAAAAATCTGTTGAAGCATATTGAGATTCAAAAAGAAAAATTTGTAGCTCATTCTAAATTTCAAGGAAAATCTTTTGTATTTACGGGAAGTATCACTATAGACAGGACAAAAGCACAGGAAATGGTTCGCAAGCTTGGCGGGGAAGTATCAAGTTCAGTTTCCTCAAAAACCTCGTATGTCGTAGCTGGTGAGAATGCAGGATCAAAGCTCGATAAGGCAAAAGAACTCGGTGTTTCGATTATTTCAGAAAATGATTTTCTAAAGATGGTAAAAAATTGACGAAATCAATTCTCAGTGATACAGTTTATTAAACCAAACAAATGAGCTCTTTGACAGAGTAGTGACCTGTAAGAGAGCTTTCTAGTCTCCAAACAACGAAATCGAAACAATTGAAAGAAAGTTGAGCTGAAATCATGAAACCAAAATCGAAACTGACTCTTCGCCTAGCTGTCTTTGTTGGCCTGCCTACGTTGGTCGGTCTGATGACAGGTGAAGATTCAATGAATGCCAAAGTTGAAAAATACTTTGGTCACCTGAACAATCAATACGTTGCATTATGGGCGTATTCACTGGCGGTGTTGGCAGCCATCGGCCTGCTGGTCTTGTGGTATATCTGTGACTGCAAAAAGGAAAAACAAGAAGGCAGCGGCAAAAAGGTGCTGCATGCCGTCATCACCTTTGGCCTCATCTACAGCCTTGTTGAGATGACCAGCCAGACGGTCTGTGCCCAGGAAATCTATATCGTCACAAATCAATCTGTGACGACGAACATGGTTTTGGTCGCCGAGTCTGTTCCAATTCCAATTGAACAAGCGGTTATCAATCCTTTGCTGAAGGATGCTGTTACTGAATACGAGCAAACTGGCAACACCAATATTGTCATTAACAAAGTTGCTTATGAATGTTGCTGGCAAATTATTGTTGTTGTCATTGTGATCGGCGGTGTGGTGTATGTCGGTTACAAAGTTTACAAGGCATGCAAAAACCTCGGTGAAAATCGCAAGAAACGGATGGACCGAGATGATGGCAATGATTCAACCAGCACCAACCACAACCGTTCGGTGACAGCTCGAATGTCTTTGCCAGAAGGTGCTCAGATGTATTGTGCATCCTTTGCAATTGCTGCTGGTCCAGCTACGCCCGAAGATAACGCAGATTGCGGGTGTTCGCCGCCGTTCAGTTTCCGTTACACGGTGAGCCAAAGCGGAGTTCAGATGTCCTCATATGGGGCAACCGACACGATAGACAGCACGACTTATCTGGCCGATCATGGACTATCAACAAACGAAGTCGTCGTCGGTGAAAGTTATTCTTACAATGGGCAGCCAACGAACTACTTGCCGCAAATTACGTTCGTCGGCGGGGTAGTGAGCGTTAACTTACCCAATCATACGAATATCGTGACACATACAGTTCAGACGTCATCGGATCTCGTCAACTGGACCAATGTTGTTACGGTGTCACTTCCAATCGACGCTCGAACGAAAGGTAGCTTGAATCCTTCAGGGATACAGTTTTTGCGTATCACGAAGTAATTGTCCCAAGCAGTTTTCAAGGCCAGCCGCGAGATGCGGCTGGCCTTTTTTCTTACCCAAATTTCACTTTTATGCTAGTATTTCTACTATGATAACCGTCACAGGAATAGAGAAACTTGCTCAGCTTGCCCGAATAAAGCTCGATGATGCTGAAAAGCAGGGTCTTACAAAGGACATTGACTCGATTTTGACCTATGTAGATCAGATAAAAAAAGCCACTGTTGATATGGATTATACGCCAATTCTTGGAGCGGTTCACAATGCTTTCCGAGATGATGTGGTTATTAAGGATGAACATCGTGAGGAATTACTCAATGAATCACCAGATAGAGAGAAAGATTTTATTGCTGTTAAGAAAATAATTGCTCAAGACTAGTATGATTGACCTTGCAACACTTACAATTAAAAAAGCTCATGAAGACTTGAAGGCTGGAAAATATTCCGCTGTAGATTTGGCACAGGTATATCTTGATGAAATTAAAAAGAGAGATGGCGACATTCACGCATATCTTGAAGTTTTTTCCGATGTTATAGAGCAGGCAAAGACAGCAGATACAAGATTCAAAGAGGGAACAGCAACTCTTTTAACCGGAATTCCTTTTGCAATAAAA
>JAYTHA010000041.1:0-2387 GCA_043732935.1 Candidatus Tayloriibacteriota bacterium | reverse complement strand
ATTAAACCGCGTATTATCGGGCTTGGTCATTACTGATGCTTGGACAGACTATAATAGTTCTTATTTCAAAGGATCAAATACGATAAAAGACCCTAAGTATTTCGCCTATTTCAAAAAAACAGTAAGAAAATCAAAAATCCTTAAGGTGACCCGTCGAGCAAAAAATATTCTTATTCATCTTTCAAATAATTTCACCATTCTCATTCATATGAAAATGACGGGACATGTCATGTATGGAGATTACAATCGCGCAGATCCTTTCAATAGATTTATCCACTTTATCCTCTATTTATCAAATGGAAAAACCGCAGAACTGTGTGATGCGAGGAAATTCGCAAAAGTAACCTTGATACCGACAAAAACCATGCATGAAACATTTCATTTGAAAGGAATTGGTCCAGAGCCACTCGAAAAAGATTTCACTTTCAAAGTATTCAAAGATCAGCTGTATAAAAAACTCAAAGGAAAAATCAAATTAGTTCTGATGGATCAAACCGTTATCGCAGGAATTGGAAATATTTATGCAGACGAGAGTTTGTGGAAAGCAGAGATACATCCACAAAGTATTGTTGGAAAAATTCCAGATTCAAAATTAAAAAATCTCTACTCAGCCATTCAGACTACCCTTTCAAGGGGCATAGACTTTGGTGGTGACTCCATGTCAGATTATAGAAATATAGACGGCAATCCAGGAAAATTCCAAGAACAGCACAACGCATATAGAAAAACAGGAATGCGGTGTTCAAAGAAAGGATGCAAAGGAAAAATTATGAGGATCGTACTCGGAAGCCGAGGCACTCATTTCTGTGATGTGCATCAGAAACTATTTAAGTAAACTATAAAGAACTACACCAGTTGCCACAGAAACGTTAAGCGATTCCTTTTGACCAAGCATTGGTATTTCAATTATCTCATCACATAAAGCCAAAATTTCTTTTTCAATCCCATCAACTTCATTTCCCAGAATAATGAGATTCTTTTCTTTGGTTTTTAAATCTTTATAATTAATTGAATTTTTGTCTTGCTCTAAAGCAATTATTTGTACTTTTTCTTTCTTCAATCGCTTAATCAGATCCTCTACATCACCAATACTCTCCCAAGCCACTGTTTTCTCTGCCCCAAGCGAGGCCTTGGAAATATCTGGACGTGCACGACCAAAACGATCAATAGGCGCTGGCGTATATCCTGATATATAGATTTTAGTGACTCCCACAGCATCTGCAGTACGGAAAATAGCCCCAACATTATGGCTACTTCTGATATTATGAAGCACAAGATAGAATTCTGGCTGTAGTTCTTTTTTATTCTGTGATACCATATCATTACTTTATAGGAAATTAACCAAATATCAATATGTTATCAATTTTCCCATCTCTTTTAGCTTATGAAGGTTTAGCACCATTACTCATCCGTCTTGTTGTTGGAGGTACACTTGTTTGGTTCGGATATCAGAAAGTTATTGGCAAAGGACGAAGTTCTGGAAGCAATACTATCCTATATGGCGTAGTAGAAATGATAATTGCATTTTTTATCATTATCGGTCTTTTCACTCAGCTTGCTGCCCTTATAAATGTCGTAATTCTTATCATTAAACTCGGCCATAAGATTACAAAGAAAGAATTCTTCACTGATGGTGTTAATTACTATGTTTTGCTTCTTGCGATGGCAGTATCACTTCTTTTCACAGGACCAGGATTCCTCGCGTTTGACTTGCCTCTCTAAAAATACTATAGTTTTGCCACATGCGCCTATAGCTCAGTCGGTAGAGCATCTCCCTTTTAAGGAGTGGGTCGTTGGTTCGATTCCAACTAGGCGCACCGAAATATTCATTAGATTAATTTGAGTTTAAAATAAAAGCTTCGAGGGCTGTGTCTAATTCATGCTTTCCCCTTCGAGAATCATGATAAATAGTTACGAGTTTATCAGCTATTCCTATTAATTTATTCCTGTCTGATCCATCACTAAGTATCATCGTCTTCACCTTCCAAAAAAGCATTCCATGAAGAGCCTCAGGTGCCTCACCCTTATCTATAGCAGTTCGGTATAAAACCCAAGCCTCTTTCTTATTTTTCTGAGCAAAAGCATCAGCTAGAGCAAATGCATTATAAATCTCTTTTTCTTCTTCGGGGGCATCGAATTTTAAAGATTTTTCTGCCTTCTTTTCAATTTTTGTTGCTGTCGCTTTATCTATCTTACCTTCGAGAAGAATGAAAATATTTTCTGATTCTGAAATTTCTTTCAGGATATTGATCAGCTGTTCTTTTATTTCTTTTTTTTCACAAAGCCTATCTAAAAAAACAATGTACTTATTTGAAAAGAGCCCTTGTCCTCCGATATATTCCTCAAGAATAGGTAGACTGAAATTTTCAGAATCTATTTTAAAAAAA
>JAYTHA010000040.1:0-4145 GCA_043732935.1 Candidatus Tayloriibacteriota bacterium | reverse complement strand
GGTAAAACTATTGAATAAGCTTCCTTGTGACGTTTGGGGAGTTTGTCAGGATTAAAATATCCGCTTTCGAGCCACATTGCATAAATAGCATCTTCCGTTTCGGCAGAATTATAGGGTTTTAGGAACTTTTTATTCATGGGGGTTATTAGGATTAAATATAGCAAATGCAAGGCTTTTTCGCTCTATTGACTTTTATCATTTTAGTGTGCTATAATCTTACAAGATAAACGTCAAACAACCTTCCATTAGAAACGACACTATGAAAATGCTCATTGCCACTCCTGGTAAAAATGGCCAAGATAGCACTGCACTCATCAACATGATGACGTGTGGCATGGTCACCAAGAATCCCAACGAAGCTGGTGTGATTGTTTGCTGGAATTTGCCTGAGGTCATGGAAAACCTCGGCAAGTATTCTGGTAAACATTTCATCATCTTTAGTTACCTACTCGAAGCAGAGGCTGTTCCGTATCAGATGCCTGAAAACTGCGAGTGGGTCGGCGACGAACGCCTCAACGAACTAGCAAAAATGACGGATGAACAATTTCGTGAAAGCCGGCAGTTGGCCGCTTAGTCTGCCACACTTCGATCACAATCCACATTGCTTAAGCTTTGTGGGTTGATTTTTTATATAAAAAACAATGCACCAAGAAACTTTTCTCAGTGCATTCGCAAACTAGTTTGCCGTCACGGCGGCAGATTCTTTCACTTCGTCCAAACGAAGCTGCCCGTCGGGGTCATGTCGGAATTTATAAATCTTGCCATCGGGAAACTGGATCTGATCAACCTTGCTAATCAATGCCTTGTAGTCATTTGGGGAGACGAATGGAAAAGTCTCATTTCCCCGAATGATAGCCTCGATTGAAAGGATGATTCGAATCTGCTCTGTCGGAGTGAGATCTTCTCGCAAGGCAACTTGTGCCCGAGAATCTCCTGGGTCAAGTATAAGTTTCATGTTGTTCCTCTACTGGAAGTTCTGGAAATACAGTATCAGAAAAAAATGAATTTGTATATATTTTCCAGACTAGATTGACAAACTAGCCTAAAAATGTTTCTATATTGGATAGAAAATGTCCTCACACATTAACATCAACCCATAAGGAAAACAGATCATGCAAACCATGAGCGTCCCGAATTACTCCAAAATCAGCCCGACAGCGCGCTTTGTTGCCCATTTGCGGACATTCACCGACATCAAATATTCACTTGAAATCGCTGCAGCATGCAATGCTGAAGACGCTTTCGTTAAGATCGTCGGCGATGATGCCAAAGACTTTACCTGGCTGGCGCTGCCAATAGAACAACGCTACAAGTCAGTTGACGCCGCACTTCGTGCCACTGGCATCAGGAAAGTGGTGGAGTTAGCTTCGGGAGTTTCCCCGCGGGGAATCATCTGGAGCAGGGATGAGTCGGTTCAATATCTCGCAACGGATCTTGTCGAAATCATCGCTCAGAAAATAGCGATCGAGAAACAGATTCTCGGGTCGCAAACGCAGAATCAACTTCGCTGGATGCCGTTGGATGCCTTGAATCCAGCTCAATGTCAATTTCCAGATTTCTTCTTCAAGAGGAACGGCCCGATCGGTATCGTCGTCGAAGGCTTGCTTCCCTACCTCAACCTCGATGAGAAAAGAAGGGTTGCTGAAAACATTCATGCCCTCTTGAAACGGCTCGGCGGTGTCTGGATAACTCCAGATATCTCGTCGAGAGAGCATATCCAGGAGATAATGAATAATCCGCAAGTTGCTCGAATCATTGAAGTCATTCCGGAATTCATCGAGCGAAACCTTCATGCCAACTCCTTCGTTTCAATGGAAGAGGCTCGGAGCTTCTACGCAGATCTGGGTTTCGAGATAACGGAACACAGCCAGCAGGAACTTGTTCCTGAGCTGAGTTCCGCCGAACGCCTGAATCTTGATCCTCGGAAATTCGCAACTATGCTTGGGCACGGCAAGGTGTTGGTAATGAAAGCCGTCTGATACGGCCAAAAAAAAGAATTCAAAGGGCGCGTCCGCAAGGGCACGCTCTTTTTTTATACAACAAAAATACCCCGTGAGGGGCATTTTTGAAAAGTAATCACTACTGCATTAATTATGCACGTGATACATTCTTTGCACTTGGACCCTTCTGTCCATCCACAACCTCAAAGTTGACAGCGTCGCCAACCTTAAGTTCATTGAATGCAACACCAGAGAGATCATTTGAGTGGAAAAATAGATCCTTTGTCTCACCTTCGCGAGCAATGAATCCAAATCCTTTCTCTGTAAGAGTCTTGATAGTTCCTTTCATGTTAATATAATTTTATTCTAAAGAAATTCGACGAGTTTCTCGTGCATACAGAGTAATACATTTGAAGAGAAATAGCAATCACTTGAATGACTAAACCTTTGAGTTTGAAGGAGATCATCCCTGTTGTTTGTGACCCTACAGAGAATCGAACTCTGCTTCCATCCTTGAGAAGGATGTGTCCTAGCCGATAGACGATAGGGCCGATGTCTGCTTGGATAAGGTGGAAGAATATCATTTGAGGTAGACCCCGCAGACACGAAGGTGTCGAGGATAAGGAAATTCCTAACAAGGAATTTCTGTGTCTACCGAAAGTGATATTCTTTCACCTAAATCCTTACTTCCTATTTAACCATTCTTCCTCCTGTCTGACAAGCAATTCTCCTGCCTTCTCTGGCTCAAGCATTAAAGCCTTGCTTACCCTTTCAAGACGAATGGACTGCGAACCTTTTACGAGAATAATATCCCCTTGCCCCACAATTCCCTTTACATATTCCCCAGCCTGATCAGCAGAATCAAAATGAGCGAGAGCATTGTCAGTCATAAGTTTTGCCCGAGGTCCAACAGTAATAATAAGATTGGAAGATTTCACTGCTTGTTCGCCAGCTTTCTTATGCTCATCAGCAGAAAACTTTCCCAACTCCATCATATCTCCGAGCACAGAGATTTTCTTGCCGGTCGTTTGGACAATATCGAGCGCCCTCAACGCCTCGTGGAGTGCATCAGGCGAAGAATTATACGTATCATCAATGATATAACTACCATTGATTCCAGCGATAACATTCATACGGCCTTTTGGAGCAATATGATTCTGCAATGCATCTATGATTTTTGAAATAGAAATGCCACGAGCGATTCCTACGGTTGCTGCAGCAATGATTGGATAAATATGTTGATTACCGAGAACATTTTTAAGAGTAAGAGGAATGCTATTGCCTTCATAATTTAATTTGAATGAAAGTCCTCTCTGGATATCCATACTGATATCTGTAGCAGTAATAGTTGCCTTGTTCTGTATACCAAAGGTCAAAATTTTCTGCTTAATTCCTTTTGAAGCTTCGAGTAATCGAGCATCATCTGCAGATACTACAAGCGTACCATCACTTTTTAGCGCCTTTGCCAAAGAGAATTTTTCAACAAGAACAGCTTCTGGGGAAGGAAAAAATTCAACATGAACTGGAACTTCGCTTACTTTGGTTATGACAACAATATCAGGCTTAAGCCACTTTCCAACCTTTTGAATATCTCCCGGATGATCAGCACCGATTTCGAGAACAAGGCATTTCGGATATTCGGATCTGAACATAATCAATTCAAGTCCGATAAAAATATTCCGTATCCAGATGAAAGGGTCATTCCAACCATTCTGACAACCAAAAATGGTCAAAGGGACTCCAATTTCACTATTGAAACTTTTCTCGCTTTTTCTGATATGGCATGTTGAAAGAAGGACAGTATAAATAGCATCTTTTGTCGATGTTTTACCGACACTTCCGGTAACAGCAATGATTGAAGGCTTATATTTTTTAAGGATGAGGCGGGATTCAAGAATAAGCAGGGTTGTAACTATTTTTTTAAAAAAGGATTTCATGAAGTTTATCTATCAGGTGGAATTTCGTAATAATTAATAAGGAATTTCGCAATTGAAATAAAAGGATCAGTCAGCGTTTCTGAGGCATATTCTACATTCTTAGGATATATATGATAAAGAAACACTATGAATTTCGGATTATATGCAGGAAAATAGCCGAAAAATGAATGTAAATACCTATCACTATAATACCCTCCATTCGTATGATCCGCAATCTGAGCCGTACCAGTCTTGGCTGCTATACTATAATGCTCCATTTTTACTTGTC
>JAYTHA010000039.1:0-7871 GCA_043732935.1 Candidatus Tayloriibacteriota bacterium | reverse complement strand
AATCTCGTAAAATTCAATATACTCTTGCTTCCCTCTTTTTGATAATTTTCATAGGAAGTTCAGTAACTCTTGGAGCAAATAATTCATTGCCTGGTGATTTACTCTATCCGATTAAAACAAATATCACTGAGGAAGTTCAGCGTAGTTTTGTTCCTTCTACACCGTTAGCACAAGTAGAATTCGAAACTCAATTAGTTGAAAAGCGTTTTGCTGAAGCTGAACAGCTTGATATCAAGCAAAAGCTCACAGGCACACGAAAGGCTCAAGTAAAAAAAGGAATTGAAGATCAGACCTTCAAAGCTATGGAGAAAGAAATCAATATTCAAGATACTACTATAGAGGAGAGGAAGCCTGAAGTACGAATAATGAGTGCCATGAAAGTACAAAATACCGACACACATATCGCAACAACAAGCGTTGAAAAAAATAGCAGAGTAATGGAACAAAAATCCAATAAGAATCAGAAAAGACTTGAAAGGGTGTTAGAAGATCATAAGGATATACTCAAAAAACTTGACAACGATGAGGAAAAACATGGTAATAACGATAACGATAATTAAGATGTAAGAAATCAGGGGGTTCTGACGTCATCTTAAGTGTAAAGGCCGTTATTATTAGCATAAAACTTTACATTTTACCTATGAAAAAATTAACTATAACAACTCTTGTAATAGCTTTGGCGTTTGTTGTTGTATCTGCAACACCATCACAAACTCTTGCAAAAGAAAATAAGGGTGGACAAACTTTTAGAGAAAAAATAGAAGCTCAAATTAAAAAGCTTCAGGATAAGTTATTTAAATTCGAAAATAATCAGGGACAAAATAACAATGATCATGGCGATAGAGATGATGATTGTATTCCCTTCGGAATTAAGAATGCTAAGGGCATAGAAAAAAGAGTCGAAAATGGTAAGGGTCTTCCTCCAGGAATTGCAAAGAAAATTGGAGATAATAAGTTCTGTAATGAAAATAACAATGGAACAAGCACTCCACCAACAGGAACTACAACTCCGCATGTACTTATGCCAAGAATATTAGATATCAATGTATTCAAGGCCACATCTACAGCAACTATTTCTTGGAAAACAAATAAGACTACGGTTGGAGATGTACGATTCAGTACAGCGACACCAATTGCTTCAAACAGTGCTGTTCTCACCGATGCGAATCTCAGCACTCTTCACACAGTATCATTAACAAATCTTACACCGAACACAGTTTACTATTACGTAGTAACTGCTCGAGATGCTAGTGGTAATGTGAAAGAATCAGTTACAAAGCAATTCCAGACAAATGCTTTAGCTCAAGTTGATACAACAGCGCCGACAGTCGTTTACTCAGCAAAAGTCGATATCTTAGCTACATCTACTCGCCTTGTATGGATCACCAATGAACCTACAACTGGCAAGATATGGATAAGCACATCAACTCCAGTTGATAACAGTGCGACATCAACAGCAAGCGATGCAACACTCAGCTATTTCCACAATGTATTCATTGGAAACCTTGCAACAAGTACAACGTATTACTATACGATTATGAGTACTGATGCAGTGAATAATTCAATGAATCTCACAGGAAATTCATTCACAACGTTAGCTCAGTAAAAAGCTAAAAACTGAATTAAAATATAATTTTAAAAAATAAGGAGCCTCAAAATGGCTCTTTATTTTGGGCTATATTTTATTTGCTAAAGATGCTGAAATGTGTTACTATTTTATCTGGTATACTTTGAACAAATTAAACAAAAGGGGGACTTATAGAAACACTCAAAAGAAGGATATTGTGGCTAATACTAGCCTCAATAAAGACGTTTCCATGGTTTGTCGGCTGGCTTGTAAGCTCAATTCCCTACTACTGGCTTCTACGCATCATACTTTTGAAGTATGGCTTCATCGAAGGGATGACGATTTTCTTCATCGGAAGTTCGCTTATAAGCATTGTCTGCTTCGCACTTCACGATTACTTCAAGCTCGACATTTTCAGCGTCCATGAATTAAAAGCACGGAACAAGAGATGGTATGCGAACGTATACCCCTCCCTCCGAATGTTTCTTAATTCAGTATCGTTTCTTCTCATTACCGTTACCCAAAGCCCGCCAGTCGCCGGATTCTATTTCAGGAGAGATGGACATATCGGTCTTGGGTGGAGAGAATTAGCTATTCTCATCGGCAGTTCAGCTTATGCGACAGTCCATTGGACATTCGCGCATAAGTTCATATTCAATAGGGCAGCTCACCTTGTTGGATTACCGGAAGTTTGAAATGATTTTGAGCACATTAACACGCGGATGCAAGTCTGCGTGTTTTTTTATTTAAAAATTATACAAAGAAAAAGCCCTCCGGGTGGAGGGGATGGGAAACGAAAACTGGAGGATGTGATCAGCGACTTTGCCATTGATTCCATGAACCCGTAGAGGTTCGACGAAAATTTCTTCGTTTGGGGTGATTACCAGATTTATCGATCTTTTTGAAACCAGCTGGTTCGCCAGTCTTATCGACATATGTCGGCTCCACGAGCTCGGTGAGTTTCTTCTCGCCAAGCCGTCCGTGGAGCGTAGATTTGAGGAACGTATACTTACGAGATACTTTTGTGCCCATAGCTAAAAAAACAGTACCATGTTTATGTGGATTGTGCAATTTTTATTTACTTTTTCCTACTTCTTATTTCTTCTTACTCACCTTCTTCATCTTTGCTTCTATCTTTGTCGGTGCTGTTACTTTCGGAGTATCTTTTGATTCACTCGTAATCTCTTTTTATGCACCTTTCAAAACCATTTCTTGCATCAGTAAGACAAGCTTATCCAATTTACTATTCATAATTTCCAATTGCTTCTTTAATTCTCCATTTCCTGAAGTAGTCTGTGAACTCGCATTCGGTGTGAAAGTTCTTGGATCTTTTCTATTTGATCTCTCACCTCCCATAGCAGAACGTCCTGCGAAACAATCACGACAATAGACTGGCTTGTCACCAGTTGGTCGAAAAGGAACTTCACATGTTTTACCACAGCTTGCACAAATAGCGCTGTGCATAGTTACAGGACCTCGTTCACCTCTATCATCTCCTCTTCCACCTCGAAATCCACCTCTATCTCCACCTCCACGAAAACCCCCTCCTCTGCCTCCTTTTCTAAAATTATCCATATAAATTGAGTATTATTGATTGATAAGCACCTTAGTACATTTACACTATCATACTAGTCGGAATATGCCTATATAAAAAATCCCCACCCAAAGATCTGGGTGAGAATTGAAACTGAGTTGAGCGAATTAGCGTATCCAGACATGAGCGTATTTTTCACGCATTGCGATAATTCCTTTTCGCAAAGTTGGAAGCCCCATTGCTTTCCTGCGTTTATCAACTTGCTCGGGATTCCAAATCGGACGTGGGACATCCTTACCGTCAATTTCGTGGAACTGAGTTCCATAAATCTGAGGCCGGCCAAGATTCACACGGATACGATCTTCTAAATGCGCCACATCATTGAGATCGACTTCACCACGAGGACACGACTTCATCAGGTCAAGGCACATTTTCTGCAAAGTGACATTGTGATCAAAATGTCGCACCAGTAATGCCGCAGCGCGAGATGCTGATTCACCAACTTTGGAAACAGTTAACCAACCAATTCCAGCAATTATGGGTTCAAGCTGTTGCGCATGAGAACGATCCATGTGCTCATCCCAAATTTCTGAATCTGAAGCATTTGCCCAGCGCATAGCTTGATCATCATGATACATCTTCAAAACGAGTGTTGAAACACCACAAAAAGGTATTTTAGTCTTCATAGGTTTGTCCGATTTTCTGATTTAAAATTACCATCAAAATTACTATATGTCAATATATTTTTATACAAACGAAAACCCGATTCACAAATGTGAAGCGGGCAACGAAAGTGGAAGAACAAATGAGTAAGATGGTTGGGAATGGAAGGAAAAAAGTGAAGAAGTGAAATTATATCGGGACGGTGAGGTGGCTGAGAGTACGTAGGTTGGAGGAAGTCATGGGAAAGCCGATATAATCACATTCACTTTTCTAACTTAATTCTCAATGATCTGACTCTACACTTATAGTATACAGTTTTGGACTCAAAAGTCAAGCGTAAAAACTTGACCTTATTACATTTACATGATACATTAAAAAAGGTTCGAAGTTCGTTAATTTCCAAGTTTCAAAAAATGATTCAATAAGAGGAGAAACAAAAAAATGGCAGAAGAAACTCTCAAAGTTGGCGAAGTCTATGCGATCAGTGGCAGAAAGTATCGGGCAATCGGAACAATACCGAAAGACCCAGAAGGACGTTGGGCACTCAAAGCAGAATTCGTCAGGAACAACAAACTTGTCATTGACTACAGACAGATGACACCTGCTGAGGTCTTGGCAATCAGAGCACAGGGCAATGCCAGAATGTCCACCCTGCGAATGTTTGCCAAACTTGGGCGAGCACACAGCGTCAGTCAAAAAACAGCCCGAGCCTTTTAATCCCCTTTCACCCAGTTTCAATACCCGCGTTCAGCAACGCGGGATTTTTTATGCACTTTTCTTCAAATTCATCGCAGTAATAGTTACTTGCAAGACACTCGCAAAGAGTATCCATCCGAGATATGGAATTTGCAGATACATAATCCACGGAGCGATCGGATAAATAACTATCATTAACCAAATGATAGTTCCGAGTACAAGAAGAATATCAATAGTAGCGAGTATATTATTCTTCAAACCAAATTGAACTGTGGTAAAAATTAAATTAAAGAATAGATTTAAAATAAAAGGCACAACAATTATAAAAGTAACTTCATCTTTATAAAACATTAAAAACGTATATCCAAAAGAAAAAATCATCAATGAATATAAAACTGCCCAAACAGGACTATAAATCCATGAGTGAGGTGCCCAAGAAGGCTTTTTGAGTTGTTTATACCAGAGGCTTGCTTCCATGATATCAGTATAACATTAAATCCCCGCGAGTTGAATTGCTACATAAAGCACCAGAACACCGAGAACGGTCATGAAGGTGGTCCAGAGCGTGGGATGCTGATGATGGCTTTCAGGAAGAAGATCGCTTGCACCGAGATATAAAAAGAAACCGCAGAAAAAAGCAAGGATAATTCCAAGAGCTGATGAGGAAAGTGTAAAGAAAGAAGAAGCTACGATACCGATAACTGGAGCAAGCGCATCGAGAAAAAGCCATTTACCTGCTTCCCTCTTGCTTCCACCATTTCGCAAAATCAGACTTACTGTATTGATTCCATCAGAGAAATCATGAACGAGCACGGCAATAGTTACAATAGCTCCGACTGCAGTAGAAACTTGAAATGCCAAACCGATAGCTATACCGTCAAGAAAACTATGAAAAGAGAGACTACCTGCACCCAATCGTCCACGGTGATTCTCATTTTCACAATGTTCTTTAGTATGATGATGTGGAGCGATAAATCTATCGACAAGCATAAAAAGAATAAAACCGAGTGCAACACATGCAGTAATAGTAGATATTTGAAAACTTGAACCCCCAAGCTCAATCGCCTCTGGCAAAAGATCAAAAAATGCTACACCAATAAGCGCTCCGGCACTGAAACCAAGAATAAGATGAAGCTTGTCTTTGAACTTAAGAGCCAATAGACCACCGAGAGAAGTGGCGACGAATGCCCCGATTGCAATAAAAGTGAGTATCATATGATATAATTATCTTTAATTATTATAAACAATAACATACTATGGAACCAACACAAGAACAAGAATATAAGAAGCCTTCATCAGTTCTCAATATTCCGACAGCTATTGTTATTGCAGGTGCAATCATTGCAATAGCGGTTATTTACACCAAGTCTCCATCACCTATCAAACCGTCACAACAAGCCACAACCTTCGAACAGCAAATGAAACCAGTGACCAGTGCTGATCATATTCTTGGAAATCCAACTGCAAAAATCAAAATCGTAGAATATTCTGATCCCTCTTGCCCTTTCTGCAAATCTTTCCACAATACTATGAAAAAAGTTATGAATGATTATGGTTCTACAGGAAATGTTGCTTGGGTATACAGAAGTTATCCGCTTGATAAACCAGGTCCATCAGGTGCAATACTTCATCCAAATGCAGGGCGTGAATCTCAAGCTTTGGAATGCGCAGGATCACTTGGTGGCAATGAAAAATTCTGGAAATACACAAATAGACTTTACGAAATAACTCCTTCAGTTACTGGTGCGACTCCGAATGGACTTGATCAAAAGGAACTTCCAAAGATTGCTGAATTCTCTGGCATCAATGTTACCGATTTCAATAATTGTCTTTCAACAGGAAAATTTGCAGACAAGGTAGAAGCTGATTTTACTGACGGAGTTAATATTGGAATTAGCGGAACACCAACAAGTGTTATCGTTCTCGATAAGGCTTTCCCAGCAAGTGTCAAAGAAAAGCTTATGCAGATTTATGATCCTTACAAGAATACACAAACTGGAGAGTATCCTATTAGTTTAAGTTCAGATTCAAAAATGATTATTCTCGGAGGTGCGATGCCAATCGACGCAATGAAAGCTACAATAGACTTGATGTTTACTTATTAAGACTTTTTCCTAGTTTACAGTATTCACAATCTTTTTCCTCGCAGTTCTTATCCCAGAAAGCAAAATTATAAATCTCGAGTGCTTTTTCTCGTATCAATTTCTTCAACTCTTCAACATCCACATCACTGATTTCAAAAGAATCTTTCTTGTACTTACCCTTATCATCTGGCTCAATAAAATCAAGTTCTCCGCTTTTCATTACATATTTTTTCTTTTCATCAAGTTCCAAAAGTAATTTATAGAAAGTTAATTGTCTATAATAATTTTCTTTATTATTTGATTTTTTCTTGCCAGTTTTATAATCAACAACAATTACATCACGCTCATTGATCATTTCAATCTTATCCAGATTTCCTTTCAAAAGAAGGTCGAAATCGCCTATTTTGAGATGTACCCCTCGAATAGCATATTCCGTCAGTAAATTGCGGTTCCAAGTGCCTTTATATGCCTCAAAATAGCCCTCTAGAGCGATTTTACTCTTCTTTAGGGTATCTTTCAAATCAGCCGGAGAAAGCAGGGTTTTAGCCAAATTAAACTCGAATAGCTCAAGTAAAGCCTTTTTGTCCATGGTCTCATCTTCGCGATACTTATTGAAGAAAGTCCTGAGCGTTTCATGTACAGCAGTACCATACATTTGATGCTTGCTCTGTGCCTTTGGAAGACGAATTAAATTCACAAAGAAATATTCCCAAGGACATTTCAAATAATTATTCAATGCGGTAACAGAAAGTCCTTGTTCCAAGAAAAGCTTTTGTAAATATTCCTTATCGCTGATTTCGTGCTGTTCGTGGACAATAGATTCTTTGAAATGAAGTGGGGTATCTTTTACACTTTCAATTGATTCAGCTTTTTTAAATTCATCAGATATTTCACTGATAAATTGAGTTGGCAGAAGTTCTTTTCCTTCATTGCCCTCTTTTGCATAACTTATCGTCACTGCTTTTCGTGCACGAGTTAATGCCACATAGAAAAGTCTTCGCTCATCATCAATTCCTGTATCAGCAGTTGGAAGTGTGTGAAAATATATTCTGCGAGTCTTATTGCCCCAATGACCATCATACGCACCAACAATATACACAAAATCGAATTCTAAACCTTTTGACTTGTGCGCTGTCATGAGCCGTACACCAGTCTTCATTATTCCTTTTCCTGTTTTTGTAAGTATTCCATGCTCACGAACTCTTTCAATATGGTCAATGAAATCTTTCAGAAAATATTCTTTTCGTGCACCTGCCATATTTCGGAGCTCCCCAAAAAATGCTTCGAGTGTCGCCATTCTTTCGAGTGAATCTGTGCTTGATAAAGC
>JAYTHA010000038.1:0-3929 GCA_043732935.1 Candidatus Tayloriibacteriota bacterium | reverse complement strand
GAATTTCAAGTTTGGGATACAAGCCTTTCACATAAAATATTTCAAAAGTCACTTGGCATTCAAGCAGTCCGCGTGTCATGCGACTGGTCGAATTTATTTTTTGCAACAGGGAATGCTAACGGTTTTGGTATTTTATCTTTATGAATAAAGGATTTTCACTTATTGAAACAATACTGTACGTATCTCTGTTATCACTTATTCTGATCGGTATTTTTTCTTCATTACTTTCATATATGCAATCAAAGAAAGCGACGGTTCCATTTTCTGAGGCAGATTATCAGCTTTTAATTTCAAATTATCATGAATACTAGAGGATTTGCAGCTTTCATACTCGTGATTTCTATCTCTACGCTTATGCTGGCTTTTATTTTTATGCAGGGTATTGAATATGGGCATTTCTTCGATGAGACAAGTACGAAAGAATATCGATTAATGAGTTATTATTCTGCCTATTCATGCATTGATCAGGCATTGCTCGGCTTAGCACATGATTATTTCTTTTTAACACAATCTGAAATCAAATTCTCAGATCTTCATTGCTCTATAGATTCTATTTCTGACGCGCATGAATTTAAAATGATCACAGTACATGGAAATTATAAAAATATAATCGTCAATCGCCATGCTACAGCACGCTTATACGACGACCATCTTGAAATTATTTCAATAGAATGATGTGCTGAAAATCTTTATGATTTCTTGAGAACTTCTTAAAAGATTCTTTATCTCATTCTTATATAATTCATTCATTATTAATTAATTATTTAAAAATATGTTTCTAATAAAAAAAGAAAATGTGATAAGCAAGAAAAAAGTAATTAGAAAACCACGCCCTGAAGGCGGATTTACTTTGATTGAAATTCTGGTAGTTATAGGAATTATTGCAGTTTTGGCAGCTGTTGTGCTTGTGGCAATAAACCCAGCACGGCAATTCAAGCTTGCGAGAGATTCTCAGAGAGTGAGCAATGTAAATGCGATATTAAATGCTATTGGACAGAATATCGCAGAACATAAAGGGATATTCAATTGTGACGGTACAGCTCTTGCATTACCCTCAAGCATTACTTTGATGACATCTGATACTCAAATAAATCCGAAATATGATATTGCGCATTGTTTGGTGCCAAATTATATTTCAGCCATACCATTCGATCCTGTAAAAGTCGATGCTTATTATAATGATACAAGTAATTACAATACAGGATATACTCTCACTCAAGATATCAATGGACGCGTAACTATTTCGGCTGAAGGTGAAATAAATAATCCTATTACCGTTACGCGCTAATCAGACCCCCTTGTCTTCGTGGTATAATTTATTCAATGCATCAAAATAAATATCTATTGGTGATTTGTTGTATTGTGATCATATTCTTTGTATTTCACCACTACGAGATTGAAAATAAAGGTAGCACTGAACAGGCTCAAAGTGATGAGCCTGTTATGCTTACTACTTCAAAAAATATTATAGATAGTTCAATTCTATTGCCACCAGAGAAAAAAGCTGAAAAACCAAAAGTGATTGTTCCACCTCGTGATCCAAATGCAATTAGTGCAGAATCTTATGTAGTGGGAAATTTAGAAAGCGGAGAGATGTATCTTGATTTCAATTCGAATAAGGTTTTTCCAATTGCTTCGTTAAGTAAGCTCTTTACGGCAAGTATAAGCGATAAAAATATTGATCCTTTGAAAGTCATTACCATAACTCAGGAAGCCCTCGATACTTATGGTGATGCAGGACATCTTGTAAAAGATGAGAAATTTACAGCTCATGAGCTTCTTTACCCATTACTTTTAGAATCAAGTAATGATGCTGCCGAAGTGCTTGCGCAGTCATTCGGCTATAAAGAATTTATTACTTCTATGAATTCACTCGCTGTAACTATAGGAATGGTCTCAACTTCATTTAAAGATGCTTCTGGTTTGAGCCCTTCCAATATTTCAAATACCAAAGATCTTTTCTTGCTCGCTCAATATCTCTATAAGAATGAAAAACCACTTCTCGAAATTACAAAACAAAAGGAAGTGATCTTAGCTACAACCACGGATCATGGATATCATGATTTTATTTCAATTAATCCCTTTGCATTTTATGAACCCTTCATAGGGGGGAAGACAGGTCGAACAGATGAGGCAAAAGAAAGTATGATTACCTTATTAAATTATAAAATAGCCACCACAACCTATCCGATAGCTATTGTTGTTTTACGTTCACAATATGGAGAAAGAGAACCTGATACTGAAAAGATACTTGATAAATTCAGTAAGAAAATTCAGAGTAAGTAAAGTTTATTTTTTTTGACTTGTATTTTATTAAAATTTAATATAACCTTAATAGATTATGGCAATTTTAATTATTGAGGATGAGAAGAAACTCTCTGATATACTATCTAAGGCGCTCAAAAGTGAACGCTATTCAGTCGATGTCGTTTATGATGGCGAAGAGGGTTTAGACAAGGCTTTAAAAAACAATTATAGCCTTATTTTGCTTGATATAATGCTTCCCAAAAAAGATGGCATGGAGGTATGCAAAGAACTGAGAAAAAAGGGTATTCATACTCCCATAATCATGATTACTGCTCGTGGAACCGTAGAAGACAGAGTTACAGGACTTGATCTGGGTGCCGATGATTATCTCGTTAAACCCTTCGGTCTCGATGAACTTTTTGCGAGGATACGCGCTGTCATGAGAAGAAGAAAAACTACTGATGCTGATATAAAAAAGATAGCAAATTTAATTATAGACAATAAAAAACATGAAGTAACACGAGGTGGAAAAATAATTTCTCTTACCCCTAAAGAATATAAACTTTTAGATACACTGATCACTTTTCAAGGTGAAGCTATTAATAGACGAAGACTTATTGATTATGCATGGGGACCTGAATTCGTTGAGACAAATAATGAATTAAATGTGCATATCAGATATTTGAGAAAGAAAATCGATCATTCGAAGAATAAGCCATTGATCCATACTGTTAGGGGAGTGGGCTTCATACTCAAAGACTAGGCGAAAATCAAATAGTATTAAAATTACATTAAGTTATTAACAGCTTATAAACACTTTATACCCTTTATTGGGTTTATTTTTATTGACTTAAAATTTTTTACATAATAATATATTAAATATAGATTAAGTTTTATATCTATCATTAATAATAAAAGTAACAATAAAAACTATATATGTTAAAAAAAATAAAAACACAGGCGAGGGATTGGGTAGTGAGTAGTAGAAAAAGATTTTTAGGAGATAAGAGTTCAAAGAAATTAACGATGTGTAAAAAGTGCTTCACATTCTATTATCGAAATTCATGGCATTTTGATAAGCCGATGGTTTTAGAAACTGATCGTGATGAAGAGATTCCTGTTCAATTCACAAAATGCAATGCATGTCTTGATCAAGAATCAATTTTTTACGAGGTGGAGTCACAGCCAGACTTTACTTTGAGGGGAATATAAGGGGGATTATAGAAATTAAAAAATTATCATCATTAAATATAAAAAAATGTTACATACAATAAAGAAAATTATCACAGGAGTATTCATATGCGCAATCGTATTTTTATCAATAAATGGGCTTGCGCGTGCCGATTCGATTATTGCAACAGTAGATGCTGGCCAAGGTGATGGAAATCTCGTCGCAGGCGATATTTTCCGCATTTGGTTTGGCCTACAATCAGCATATAATACAAGCAATCTTGTGATTAACGGACCATGTACGATTAATGGTAAGGACGTATCATCGACATTAACCGATATGACAGACGGTAATTTCATAATTGATTACGCTGTTTCTGCTGGTGATACCGCAAGAGCCCCTGGAACTATTCCTTTTTCTTGTTCAGTTAAAGCCGAACAAGATAATGCAACTACGGTTGTAAGTGCTTTTACAAGTACTAATAGTGTCTCAGTAAATTGGACAGACGGAG
>JAYTHA010000037.1:0-6685 GCA_043732935.1 Candidatus Tayloriibacteriota bacterium | reverse complement strand
GAGCATCAAGATCGGCGATAAGATTCTGCAAACTTTGCTTGGATGTTTCAAGATCGGTAAGTTCACGCCCGAGAAATACATCGCATTCCTCAACTTCCTTATACTCTTTCATAATATCCATGCTATTTCCTGCGCCAGAATCTTCTATGCGAATCTTTATCTTTTCAAGAGCCTTTTGGCGATCATGCTGAGCTGAACGAATTTCTTCAGCCAAAACTAAATCCTTATAATCTACAGCTTCTCTGCCGACTATCACGTAAGCTTCATTGAGCTCTCTTTTGAAAGCTTCTTCTTCAAAGATGAGCTTGTCTTCACTTGTTTTAATTCCATTCAAAACACCACGAACTTCATTTTGACGCGCAATTATTCTAAAAACATTCTTTTCAGCATCGCGATTTGAGTCTTTTTCTCTTTCGATTTTCTGGCGTAATTCATTATATTCAAGAGTTCTTGATCTTTCACTTTCATCGAGCTGACGAAGTGATATTTCAAAATCAACCTTTTTCTTATTCAAAGCATGAATATCCTTTTCTATTTCAGCAATTAGAGTTGAGTCATTCTGATTCTTATGAGAAGAAATAAATCCAAAAAGAAGCTTCTTGATCTCAGCTATTGTTTCAAGAATATCAATTTTCTTAACGATTTCTTCTATATCTTTTAGATAAACAGTTTTAAATTCATCCTTTGCCTGCTTTTCTTTTTCTTTTGCAATAGTCCTTTGTCCAACAGAAATCTCACCTTCAATCTTACCAATTTCTCGCATAATAGAATCCTTTTCTATTCGGATCTGGTGTAGAGCACTTTCAATAGCGATAAGCTCATCACTTTTCGCATCGCGATTTTTAGAGTTTTCTAGGATTTTTCGTGCCTCTGCGATTTCTTCATCAAGCAAAGCAAGTTCTTTTACTAAAGGATGCTTTTCAGTGTCGATTCTATTTCTTTCGGTCTTTAAGTAAGTCTCTTCTCTTTTGAAATATTCTTTATATAAAATCCTAAGCTCTTCGCGGAGCTGCTGAACCTTCTCAACTTTCTCAACTTGCTTCTTCAGGAATTTAAGATGCGGAGCTATCTCACGTCGAAGTGATTCTACTGACTTCATATTCTCTTCGGTCTTCTCGAGTTTTCTCTGACTCTCAACTTTCTTGTATTGATAAATTTTCAAACCCAAAGCATCCTCTATCATTTCCCTTCGTTCACGTATATTGGCATTAAGGATTCTATCAGCCTCTCCTTGTGAGATAATGTGATGTCCTGACGCACCGATATGTGCCCCAGCTAGAAGCTCTATTATATCTTTGAGACGCACTGGTGAGCCATTGATGAAATATTCATTGGAGTTATCACGATGAACGACACGTTCAAGAGTAACTTCGTCAAAATCAACATTCAAAATCTTTTTTGAATTATCAAAAATAACTTTTACTCCAGCGCGATTGATTCTAGAACCTTCTCCACCGCCATTGAAAATAAGATCTTCGCCACGCTTGCCTCGCATAGACTTGATAGACTGTTCACCAAGTACAAAACGGAATGCTTCGGCTACGTTTGATTTACCTGAGCCGTTCGGGCCGACAATAGATGATATTGGCGATGTGAAATTGAGCGTCGCCTTTTTAGCGAACGACTTGAATCCAGAAATCTCCAGGGACTTGAGATACATGGATATATTCTAACATTACCACCCCTTTACCTCCAAAGCTTTTTCAGCTGCCTTTTGCTCTGCTTCTTGCTTAGATAGACCTGAACCAAGAGCTACTTGAACATCACCGATAAATACTCCGAGAGTAAATGTCTTATTATGGTCTGGACCAAGTTCCTTGAGAGTCTTGTATGATGGCGTGAGACCAGTTTCTTCTTGAGCTTTTTCTTGGAAACGACTCTTGGCATCGAGCCAGAGTTTCTTTTCGACAATTTCATCAATATCAATAACTTCCATCAACTGTTCTGAAATAAAATTCGCGGCTGCATCATATCCCTTATCGAGATAGACAGCACCAATGATTGCTTCAATAGTATCCGCATGAATAATAGATCGGGCACGCCCTGTATCTTTTGATTCGCCTTTTGAAAGAAGCAGATATTCATCAATGCCGATATGGAGTGCGACTTTTGAAAGACTATGGGTATTCACAAGCGCAGAACGATATGAAGTGAGATCACCTTCATTCTTATCGGGATATTTTTTAAAAAGAAAACTGGTTATGACAAGTTCAAGAACTGCATCACCGAGAAATTCGAGGCGTTCATTATGCTCAAGTCCGGCGCTTCTATTCTCATTCAAATAAGAACGATGAGTACACGCTCTTTTTAAAAGAGTTAGATCATTGAACTGTATATTCATTTTTTCGGCGAATTGTACGAAATCTGGCATAGAATTAAATGTAATTATAAGCTTATTTTACCTGACTCAAAAGAGTTACAGCCTTGGTTACAATCGGCACTATATCATTATAAAAATTAAGTTCAAGTATGTCTGCGAGTTTGAACCACTTACCATCATCGAGACCTGGTTTCTCAGCAAGCTTGATTTCATCAAATTTTGATTCAGCTAAAAAGTAATGCACCTGCTTTCGTATCTTTCCAAGCTCAGGATCACTCGCAATATATTCATTATTTCCCAAATCTTCAGTTATATTCACATCAAGTCCCATTTCTTCTTTAACCTTTTTCACTGTTCCTTCGCGAACATCGCCTTCTGGAATTTTTCCTTTTGAAAGAGTCCAATGTCCGAAGATATCATGAACAAAAGCGAGATATATTTCATTTTCATGGCGAGCATATACCACAGCACCACCGAGATTTTGAATCGGCATCTGTTCATACAGCACATCTTCGATTTTCTTTTTCTTTTTGGGCGCAGAATCCTTGCCTGGCTCACCAAGTTCTTTGTACACAGAGCCAAGTACACCGTTGATGAACTTTCCACTATTTTCTCCGCCAAAAGATTTTGCTAATTCAATAGCCTCATTGATAGCAACCTTTGCAGGCACCTCAGTGCGATCAGCAAAAAGTAATTCATAGAGACCCATTCGTAGAATATTTCTATCAATAACCGATATCTTATCCAATGGCCAATCTGGAGCGGCTTTCTCAATAATCTTATCCAAATCTGGCTTCTTCGCGAGAACATTCTTCATAAGACTTTCAATAAAAGAAAAATCACCCATACCAGGGGCAAATTCCTTGGCTATACGGGCGATTATTTCTTGAGAATTCTCATCATGACAGCCTCGGAAATCCCACTCGAAGAGTGATTGTAGTACTACTGATCTTGATAAGTGTCTGTTTGCCATGATTTTTTGAAGAGCGAACTTGGGGAACTTTTTATTATTTTGCGGTTGTCTTTTGTTTCTTTACTGCTTTCTTTGCTACTAATGCTGTCATATCTACTACCTTTACTCCTTTGTATGTCCCACACTTTTCGCATAGAGTGTGCCGGATATGCTGTGAACCGCAGTTAACGCATTTAGAAAGTCGCACATCATCCAAAGCGTGATGTGAACGTCTGTTGCCGGTATGCGACCGGTTTGATCTCATTCGATTTACCATAGTTTTACTATAGTAGCCTAAATAGGTCTTTTTTGCAAGAAACTGAGCCTATGTAAAGGCGTTAAACCATGTTTTTTGATAGCTATATAGTGTGCTTTTGTCCCATACCCCTTATGCACTTCAAATCCGTAGTTCGGATGTGTTTTTGACCATTCTCGCATTGCTCTGTCACGGAGGACTTTTGCACAAATAGATGCTAGGGCTATCACTTGTTCTTTCGCATCCCCTTTTATAATTGTTTTTTGATTTTTGTATTCTAAAGGCGCTTTTAAGCCCCCATCAAGCCTAACTTCGGCATAAATAGGATTTATTTTTATCTTTTTTAAAGAATTAGCCAAACATTTTTTTATTGCAAAAGAAATCCCCTTACTATCTATTACTTTTTCTGATTGGAAGGTTACAGCAAAATTGATAAGGCCAAGTTTCTGAGCTTCTTGGATTTTCTTAAACCATTCTTCCCTTTTGGCTTCGCTGAGTTGCTTTGATTCTTTTACGCCTTTAAAAAATCTAGAGGCTTCTTTTTTAAGAAAGACAAAGGCCCCGACGGCGACGGGGCCAGCTATCGGTCCACGACCTACTTCATCTATGCCAATGAGAAACTTATTTGAGATTTTTGACATTTAAATCTTTTGATTGCTCTAAGTTTTTCGTAATTTTTAGAGTTAACCTTCCTTTTAATTTACCTCTGTATTTATTTGAAGTTATTAAAGCCAACGTCTCTTTCAAACCTTCAATTGATTCTGGTGATTTATTTATTTTATACTCTTGTAGTGCATAACCATTTTTTAAATATTCTCTCAGAACACTAGTTGCCCAGATACGAAATTGTGTAGCCTTCTTTGAATTTATACGATATCCGACAGCGATAATAGCATCAAGATTATATAATTCTACATGACGCTTAACTGAGCGTCTACCTTCATCTTGAACTTGTAAGAAATCCTTACAGGTTGAAGTTTTATATAATTCGCCATCTTTTGACTGATAAATAATTATCGTATTATTTTTATCCATATTTGTATAAATTATATTTATAATAGAGTTTAATGGATGAATTATATCACTCTAAAAAACTTTGCATATTTACTTTATTAAAAACATGTTTTGAATTGTAAAAAAATAAAAAAGCGAGGGGAATTTCTTCCTCTCGCTTGTAAAGACATTTGATAGTTACGATACCGGAATAAGAATGTCCCAGTTGTTGTTAACTGTGATGAATTGATCTGATTCATATTGAGACATTTGCTGAGACCTTTCATGATCAAAACCTTGAAATCGTAACGCATGAACAAAAATCGCAGTAATGATATCGAGTTGATCACCCATCCTCTCCTTAAGAAACTTGTGCACCATGAATTCAAAAACTGGCCTATCAGAAAACTGTTTCAAAAGACTATCGGAGCTTTGATTGACGCAGGATCCATGGGACATATCAACCTCATTGAAAAGTAAGATTATTTGCTTGATAAGAGGATCAGTCACCTTACCAACAACAACTCCAGAAATTGGAGCCCGATTAAGCATTACTTCAGCAAAAACAATTTTTCCGTTCATAATCTTGCACAACTTCTTGAAGAAACTGTAGATAAGATGACTCGTAGTAGTTATTTTCGATAGTCGATAGGCATCAACTGGAGCAACAAGCACCCAGTTTTTCCTGATTTCAATCCGATTACATAAAGTAGCTGCCGGGTATTGAGACAAAGACGACTCCCACATACAATCAACCAAAATTTTCCGAATCCCTTCCCAATGGTCAGGAAACGGGGTTTCAAACACTTCGCAACGCTCGCGATATTTCGCAAGAGCACCAACTTGGGAATGGAAGGTTGGGGTGAGGCCTTTCAAATTTCCAAAGACCTTATCCCCATCTTGAATCAGAGTAAGTGGTAATCCACAAGCAGTTGAAAGTTTTCCACTGAAAACTCTCCGTAAAAATTCGAACGGGGCGACAGAACGTGTAATCTTCATATCATTTCCTCTCTTGTTGAAGGTTTAAAAGAGCTATCTACCATCATACTCCTTTTCTGTTATAATTCCATCATGTCCCGATTCATCCATCTCCATACCCACAGCCACTATTCTCTCCTCAATGCCCTGCCAAAAATTGATGATCTTATAGACGAGGTCAAGAAAAACAATATGCCAGCTGTAGCTTTGACGGATGCCGGCAATCTCTATGGTGCAATTGAATTCTACCAACGATGCAAAAAGAAAGGTGTGAAGCCGATTCTTGGTGTAGATTTCTATGTTTCAGTGCGAACCAGAAAAGATATGCAGGCTGGTATTGATAATCGCAGAACTCGCCTCGTGCTTCTTGCGAAAAATTATGATGGCTATAGGAATTTAATTAAACTCGTAACAGATTCATATTTTGAAGGATTTTATTATAAACCGAGAATCGATAAGGAATTAATAGAAAAATATAATAAGGATCTTGTGTGTATTGCTCCATCTTTTTCGAGTGATATTTCGCAAGCAATGAAAGCTCGAAATATCGATAAAGCAAAAGAAGCAATTAATTTTTATAAAAAAACATATGGCGAAGAAAATTTCTTTATTGAAATAACCCGTCATCCAGAAATTGAAGGTCATGAGGGACTCATGCAACAACTCATAAAGATCGCCGAAGAAACGAATACGCAAATTGTCGCAGGACATGATGTGTATTATTTGCATCCAGAAGATAAAAGTGCTCGAGATACCCTTATGCTCGTCAATACTTCTGGAGATATGTCAGATAGAAGTTCAAATGAAGAGGAGGATTTTTCATTCATCTCATCAGAAAAAGCCGAGGAACTTTTCCGAGATATTCCTGAAGCACTCGATAATACGATAAAGATTGCTGATATGTGCAATTTGGAAATTACCCTCGGTACATGGTATTTCCCAAAATTCATTGTTGAAAGTGGTTTATCACATGATGATGAGCTCAAAAGATTGGCATATGAAGGTATTCCTATTCGCGGACTAACGCAATCAAAAGAAGTTATTGATCGCCTTGAATATGAATTAAAAGTTATTAAAGATAAAGGTTATGCGCAATATTTTCTTGTGGTGTTTGACCTGCTTCGCTATGCCCATGAACATGGAATCCTGACAAATATTCGAGGTTCGGTTGCTGGTTCACTCACAA
>JAYTHA010000036.1:0-3602 GCA_043732935.1 Candidatus Tayloriibacteriota bacterium | reverse complement strand
GCCATAGCTTTATTTGTATCAAGCTCGATATCTTCAAAATTCTTTTTTTGCAATTCCTTTCGAGCTTCTGATATAGAGGAACGCAATAAATCTAGATTTTTAAGTCTTATATTACGTGCACCTGCAACAAATACTCTTTTTTCTGGACTTATTTGTTCGGTTTTTTCACCACAAAAATTCTCAACTATATAGGTTTTACTTTGAACGAGAGTGTACGCATCAATAAAAATCTTTCTTTGCCATTCTGTACTGAATATTATTTTATCGGCTTTTTTAAGTACTAATTTACTTAATTTGTAAACCAACCTTTCCTTGAAAGAAAGCTTATTCATGCATGTAGTATAAAAATCCCTAAACAGAACCGGCTCTTCAGTTCTCTCGACATATGATTCCCACAAGAAATCTCCTCCTGTACGAATAACATATTTTTTTCTAAGAATACCGCAAGCTACCATAGTTGGCACTGCAGCACTCCATGTATCTAATACAAGAATATGATCCGCATTTCTACCCTTTCGTAAAACTTTTAATAAAAATAAGAAATGCCTAACTATAGGAAGGAATGCCCTTTCCCATCTGTATGCAGCAACCTTAACGTCATATCCTTCAGCTTTCCAAGTATCATACAAATTCCGAGCGTATATTGCCGGTCCGCCGATATCTGGAGTATATATTCCTGTAGAGATGAGAATTTTCATGATTTATAGAATAGTCTTTTTAACAAACTTTGCAAGATACCAGTCTACTTGCTTTTTGAGACCAACCTTTGCACTTATCTTTGGATTATATCCAAGAATATTTTGGGCTTTTTGTATAACAGCCTTAGTTTCTTGCTGATCACCCGCTCTTTTTGGATATGTTTTTAATTGAGCCTTTTTTCCGAGTATTTCTTCGATTATCTTGATACCTTCACCCGTAGAAATAACTTCTGGGGTACCGAGATTAAAAACTTCTCCAAGAACCTTATCCTTCTTTTGCATCATAAGTATAAGTCCATCAATGATATCACCAACATAGGTATAACTCCTACGATGCAATTCACTCCCCTCAAACAAGGGAAATTCCTTACCCTCAACAATACTCTTTATAAGCTTGGTGTACATTTTTTCTGGTCTTTCCCTTTCACCGTAGACAGAAAAGAGGCGGGCTGAACATACTGGCATATTCTTGTCTCTAAAATACGAAAGAGCCAATTGCTCGGCTGCAAGCTTGGTAACTCCATAATATGATGTCGGTTGTGGAATTGCTTTTTCATCGCTTATAGCAAATTTTCCATAAATAGAGGAGGTAGCAATATTAATAAAAAGATCTAAATTTTTTGATGTTTGAGCATAGTTTAAAAGTTTCTGTGTCGCAATTACATTATTAGATAGATAATCATCAAAAGAAACGTTTGAAGCAATACCTGGCTGTGCAGCTAAATGAAACACAATATCTATATCTTTTGGCAAAATAGATACTAAGTCTGAAGTCACCAAATCAGCTTCAATAAAATGAACTCCTTTACTTTGTATATCGGCCACATTTAATTCTTTTAAACTGCGATCATAGTAAGGACTAAAATTATCAATACCATAAACTTCATGTCCCAAATCAACAAGCCTCTCAGCAAGATGAGAAGCGATGAATCC
The DNA here is from genome assembly GCA_043732935.1 of Candidatus Tayloriibacteriota bacterium. GTDB lineage: Bacteria > Patescibacteriota > Minisyncoccia > Phycocordibacterales > PALSA-1337 > CAIOGI01. The sequence goes on along the minus strand of JAYTHA010000036.1, from coordinate 1,971 downwards.
AGCTGCGCCAGTTACGAGTACTTTTTTTGATGACATATTTATGTAAGAATAACAGATTTAAACACCTTTTTCATCTCCCCTGTTATCTTTCCCCATTCGTATTTTTCTTTTACCATTTCCTCTGCATTTTTAATAATATAATCTCGAGATTCTTTGTCTTTAATTAATTTCTCAACTTTTTGAGCAATGCTTTTAGGATTTTGAACTTCACAGAAAAGACCAGTTTCTCCATCTTTCAAAAAATCCACGATACCTCCGACTGGCGTAGCTATAACTGGAATTCTTGCAGCCATCGCTTCTATATATGAATTTCCAAATCCTTCAGATAATGAGGGGCGAATAAAGATATCAGAAATATGCAAATACTTCGGCATTTCGGCATGAGGTACATAACCAAGAAAAGTAATACGATTTTCTAAATTTAATTTTTTCACTCTTTCTTTGAATCTTTTTTCGAGATAACCTTGACCCAAAATAAGGAATTTTACATTTTCTGGAAGATACTGCAGAGCGCTGATGATATCGCCAACTGCATTTTTCACGACGAGCCGAGAGGTTGTAATAAGAAAAATATCATCAGGTTTTTTCTGTAGCTTATTTTTTAGATTCTCAAGTTCTGTTTCTGATTTTCTTGTAGAAAATAAGTTGAAATCAACAGCATTCGGAACAACGGTGATGGGACATTTCGCTTTCATCTCTCGTGCCCAGTCAGCAAGATAATGTGAAATGGTCTGAATATGATTTGCATGAGTGAAAATCATTTTGAATAAAGGATATAAAGGCAAAGCACGACGTTTGATATAAGGAATTGGATCACCTTCTTGAAGAGTTAGGAGAAATGGAACTTTCGGTTTAAGTAATTTAAATAAAATAGCTGCGAAGGAATTGTACGTAGCCATCATTGACCAGATAGCATCATACTTATTTTTTTTATGAAGCGATAGAGCTTTCAAAAAACCAGTAACAGTCAGCATGTATTTATTCAAATGCAGATGCCATGGCAATGAATCTGAGGAATTCTTTTGCTGTGTTGACCAACCAACGCGATAGACATGAACATTTCCCACCTTTTCATATTTCGGTAATTGAGAATCGAGACGCAAAGTTACCATATGAAATTCGATTTCCTCCTGAGGAATCCTGTCAGTAATCTCTTTTATAGCAATTTCAGCCCCACCAATAAATCGCGGATAATAGACTAAGGAAAATATGAGTATTTTCTTTGGCATGGCATTACTCTACCTTAAGAACATCACGAAGTACATCCTCTGAGATTTCCTTCTTTATTTCTGCTTTTTGTTGAGATGACTCAGGCTTTTTTTCTTCTTTCTTCTCTTCCTTTTTTGGCAATGATCCAAGCACTGATGCTAATGCATTTTTTAATTCATTTACTCGTTGGGGATTCGCTTCTTTCTGATTATTTTTTGGACTTGGGGCAAGCGAACTCAGAGAAACAGGTTTTGGTGCTGGTGCTTGAGGTTTTTGCACTTGAAGTTGTGGAGGTTTCGGAGATTGCACTTGAACCTGAGATATTGGTTTTGATTGTTGAACTGGTTGGGGTGTAGGTGGAGTGAGAGTACTTGGTGGCTGTACAGACTTTGGAACAGGAATAGGTGAAGGGGTTGGTGTTGCGACTTTCACCTTTTCTGGCGGTTTTATCGGGGCCATCCATGTATCAATATTCTTTTCTACATCAGCGCGGTTGAGAGCAAATTGGCTTCGAGACATTTCAATAACCTCCTTCATGCTAGATTTTTCTGGTTTCGCTATCGGTGGCATGGTGGTTGCAGAAAAAGGCGCAGAACTAATGCCGTCTATCATCAATTTCAAATAGATTTGATAAATTCCAAGATTCACAATATCTTCTGCGGTGAATTGAGGTAAAAATTCTTTTTCAAGAACTTCAGCGTCATAAGCACCGACGCGAAACACAATCATAGTACCGACGTTACCAAAAACGGCCGCTCTCAC
>JAYTHA010000035.1:0-6846 GCA_043732935.1 Candidatus Tayloriibacteriota bacterium | reverse complement strand
CGACAATCTTCGAATCCTTGATACATGGTAGGCAAATAACTTTCTCTTCTTTAGTAACAATAGGCGTAGCAGAAATAATTTGAGGTTGAAACTTGCCATTTATTTCGATAACAGTGAATCGGATACGAACAAGCAGGCCGTTCTTATCCTTTACGATTCTTTCGAAAATGCTATTGAGTTGTGTATTCTGTAATCTCAACATTTTCTATAGTATATCAAAAAATGGTTCAGATGTGAATAACTAAAATTGACTCGTAAAAATATAAGAGTACTATTTATTCAGACGTGCCCCTGCTAGAAATCCATAGTTCTCGCTATGGTCTCAGAAGTCTTCTTGGGGAACCTTCGGGTTCTGGTTTCTCGGTGATGTGTTGACGGCTGTCAGCATCACCGAGTTTTTTATTTTTAGATATTTTTTACCTAAACTATGCTACTATTTAGGATATGGAAACCCTTATTCATGCAGATATATTTTTCTTTATTACCACAATCATCGCCATTATTCTTGGTGTTTTATTAATCATCATTCTCATCTATATTACAAAAATTATTGCTGATATTAGAGAGATATCCCGTATTGCCCGTAATGAAAGTGCTGATATTGCGGCAGATATACAAGAGATTCGCAGTGAGGTGAAGAATGAGCTTAGAAAAGGATCATCTATCATGGTTTCGTTAATAAGAATCGGGCAAGGTCTATTTCGTCGAAGAAAGACTCGAAATTATAAGAAGTAATTAAAAAACTCATGAAAAAAACTATTTCAAAAAAGCCATCTGGTCATGGCATTGCATTAGGATTGGGAGCAGCAGCAATCGCGGCTGCGGCAGCTGGAGCTTATTTTCTGTATGGCTCAACGAAAGGTCCTGCACGACGTAAAGCTTTAAAAAGTTGGACAGTAAAAATGAAAGGAGAGGTTATGGAACAAGTAGAAAAAATCAAGGATTTGTCAGAAGAAACCTATCATTCAGCGATTGATACAGTTGCAAAGAAATACTCGAAGATTAAAAAAATCGATACTGAGGAGCTTAAGGATACAGTAAAACGACTTAAGGGTCACTGGAAGGATATAAAGAAGGAAATTACTTCTTAGATTCGCCGATCTTCACCTTTGGAGCTTTTAATACTTTTCCATTCAATTCATACCCCTTTTGTATAACAGTGGTTACAATATCACTCTCCTTTCCATCTTCTACTGCATCATCTCTCATTGGATCAAAAGGTTTACCAATAGGATCAATTTCTTTGAGGCCAAATTCCTCCAAGACTTTTTTCAATTGATTTGCAATATACTCTACTCCTACTCGCCAATTCTTATCTGCCTTTTCCCATGTCTCTTTATTCCCCATTGCCATATTGAAACTATCGAGAACTGGAATAAGCTCTGAAATGAGACTTTCATTAGAGAAGCGCGCGAAATCTTTCTGAGACTCCTGGTCTCGCTTTCGTGCATTAAGAAATTCAGCCTTATCTCTTTGCCAATTATTGAGATAGTCCTGCTTTTCTTCGATAGCTTTCTTGAGCTTTTCTTTGAGGTTTTTGATGATATCCTTAGCTTCTTCTTCAACAATTACTGAATCATCCAAGGTCTCATCTTGCTCAATTGTTACATCATTTTCATCTTTCATAAGTAAGGACTAGTATACGTTTCAAGAAAAATTTTTGCAAGAAAAAAGGCCGCTCGCTGTCGAGGGCCTTTGAAACTTTGGGAAGGGATCAGACCCTTCCTGCCAAGGACACAGTAACCGTCTTCCCAAATTCTTCCTGCTTCTCAGGTGTGATTTTGAGGTGATAATTGTAGAACCTTATGGCTAAGACTTGCATTAAATCAATCAATTCCTTTTTACCTGGACACTGAGGAGATCCGATGAGTTGATTTATATTCCTGGAGTATGATCCCCAAGCGATATAGGCTAGTCTCCTAGCCCCACCAACATTGAAGTCATCGGTGTTGAACGAATATTCAGCCATCGATTCTGAAATCATTCGATGATATTCGAGTGCTTTAGGCTCACCGTCTTTCGTGAGTGACTCAGTCATGATGCCAACCAGGCGTTCACATTCCGCAATCGCCTTCCGCCGAGCTTCAGCCGGCTTGATGCGATGAATCCAGAGCCAAGTTGCCCAAAAGAGGACACCGGCGATTAACAGCATGTAGCAAACCATCGTTTCCAAGGGAGTTAACATGATTTTTCAGGGGTCAGGAGTTAATGTTTAGGACGTTTATCTGTTGTATTTTATACCATAGATATAGGTAAAAGAAAAGACCGGATTGAATCGGCCATTTTCTTGAAATTGAGATTATCTCTTTGACCACTGAGGTGACTTTCGAGCCTTCTTGAGACCGAACTTACGTCGTTCTTTTGCTCTTGGATCTCGCTTGAGAAGCCCTGCTTTCTTGAGCTTGCCTCGGAGAGTTATATCGTATTCGATAAGAGCTCGAGCAATACCATGTCTCATGGCATCAGCTTGGCCACTGATTCCACCGCCCTTAACAACAACAGTTACTTTGAACTTTGTTTCAGTAAGTTTTGATTCTGTAAAAGATTCTACAGCAGTTGCTTGCAATTCCTTAGTTGGAAAATAACTTTCAACAGTCTTACCATTGATATCATATGACATCTTTGGAGCTGGAGTTATTCGTACTCGAGCAGATGCAGTCTTTCGGCGACCGATTGTCTCTATATATTTATCTGTTGTTTTGATAGCTGTCATATTATTCTGTAATTGTTAAATTCTTCATAATTGCCTTTCGAAGACTGTTTGAAGGAAGCATTCGGTATACTGCTCTTTCAAAAACTTCCTTTGTACCCTTTCGAGCAATAAGATCAGCAAGCTTTTCTGTATAAATACCACCTCGGAATCCTGTATATGTAACGTATTCCTTATCATCAAGCTTCTTAAAATCAATGGCCGCTTTTGCAGTATTGATGATTTTTACTTGGACTTCAGAAACCTTGTTTCGAGCAAAAGCTGTTGTTCGCTTACCCATAAGGAAAGTAGCTGCTTCGCTTGCAACTCGTCCTACCTTCTTGTTTTGTGCATCAATTGTGTGAATCATGGTCGTTTATATAAATTCAATCATTGCCATAGGCGCTGCGTCAAGAGCTCGGCGTGAAATTTTAATAATTCTGGTATATCCGCCCTTTCGATCTTTATACTTTGGCGCGATAGTATCAAAAAGAGTTTTTGTCTCTTTTATACCTCCAACTTTTGAAATAACAAGTCGACGTGAGGCAAGAGTTCCTGTCTTTGCTTTTGTGACTAGTTTTTCTACAAAAGGACGGAGTTCCTTTGCCTTTGGAAGAGTCGTTGTGATTCTATTCTGATTGATCAAGTTTCGTGCAAGAGAACGCATCAAAGCATTTCTCTGATCCTTTTCTCGTCCAAATTTTCTTTTTACTGAATGATGTCTCATGGTAATGTATCTAAATATTATTTAAGCGTAATGCCGTAATTTGAAAGTGTCTTTTTGATTTCCTGAACTCCCTTACTTCCAAGACCTTCAACGTCAAGGATATCAACCTCCTTCTTTCGTGCAAGTCCTCCAACTGTTCGGATATTCGCATTCGCAAGAGCCTTTACAGTTCTTGGTGAAAGACCGATAGCGTCAATTCTTGTCTTGAGAAATTCAACATCAAGTTCCTGCTTTGGTTCAGCATCAGCAGAATCTCCTGCTTCGCTCTTTACAGAAGCAACAACTTCAGGCTCCTCTTCCTTGAATCCGACAATAGCTTTAAGCTGATGAATCATAAGAGTAATAGAATCTTCAAGAGCTTGTTTTGGAGTAAGAGTTCCGTCAGTTTCAATTGAAATTCTCAAACGATTGAAATCTGTTCTGTCGCCGACGCGCATATTTTCTACTTCGTAATTTGCCTTTCTGATAGGTGTGAATGTTGCATCAAGAGAAATGGTACCAATATCAACTCTGTCCTTATGAAGAATATCCTTTGAAACATATCCGAGACCCTTTTCAACAGTGATTTCAATATCAACTTCAGAGCTCTTATCTGTCATTTCAACGATATGAAGCTCAGGATTAAGAATTTCAACCTGTCCTGGAAATTCAATATCCTTCGCAGTAATTTTCTTGATACCCTTTGCCTTTATTGTAAGAGTTTGTGGCTCATCAGTGATAAGCTTGATTCGCAATTTTTTAAGATTAAGAAGAATAGTGATAACATCTTCTTTTACTCCATCAATTGAAGAAAATTCATGCTCAACACCCTGAATCTTTACTCGAGTTACTGCAGCGCCAGGAATTGAAGAAAGAATAATTCGTCGTAGTGAATTACCAAGCGTATGTCCGTAACCTGGATAAAGACCGTCAATTTCGTATATACCACTAAAACCCTCCTCGCGGATGATCTTTGGCTTTGATGGAACAATTACATTATGATTTGACATGGTTTTTATTATTAAAAATTAATACTTATAAATTTTAACGACTATAGAACTCTAATACGGTACCGACATTAAACATCAGTTCTGAGTGTGGTGCATGAGGAAGTCCGTCAATAGTAACTTCTTTCTTGTCAAAATTGAGCTTAAGCCATGCAGGAATTTTAATTGTCTTTAATCTGTCCTCTAATGTGCTGAAAAGAACTTTCTTCTTACTTCCTTCTCTGATTCCGATAACATCTCCGACCTTAACCTGATATGAAGGAATAGTAACGATTTTGCCATTGATAGTAAGATGTCCATGTGAAGTCATTTGTCGTGCTGCTTGTCGAGTAGTAGTGAAACCAGCTCTCAATGCGACATTATCAAATCTGCTTTCAAGAAGAGAGATAAGATGATCAGCTGTATTTCCTTTCTTTTCTGTAGCCTTTTGTATGTAATTTCCAAATTGCTTACTGGTGATGCCGTAACTGTATCGAGCCTTTTGCTTTTCGAGCATACCAAGACCATAATCACTCTTTGCCTTAGGTTTTCCTTTTCCACTTCTTCCACCAGCACCCTTTTGTTCTGTGCGTAGGGCAAATTTCTGAGTCTGAGTTTTCTCAAATATAGCGACTCCGAGTCTTCGTGCAATTTTGTATCTTGGTCCAATTTTCATATATGTAAATAATTATTATACTCTTCGTGGCTTCTTAGGCTGTGGGCCATTAAAAGGAACAGGAGTCTCATCTTTTATTGAAGTGATTACTACTCCTTTAGAAATAAAACCACGAATAGCTGATTCGCGGCCTGATCCTACACCTTTTACTACGACAGAAATTTCCTTAAGTCCTAAAAGTGCTGCCTTGACTGCAAGGGTCTCTCCTACCTTAGCAGCAGCAAATGGGGTTCCCTTTTTTGCACCTTTGAAACCAAGAGAACCGCTCGAAGACCACATGCAGATATTTCCTTGCTTATCAGCGAGCTGAACCTTGGTATTGTTATAAGTTGATTGCACAAAAAGAATACCAGAATCAAGTCGTTTCTTGCTTGAAGTAGAAGCAGCTACTTTTGGAGCTGTTTCTTTTGTTTTCTCTTCTTTTGTAACAATTTTATTCTTTCCCATATGTTTTTTATATTCCGTGGCTAGTTATTATTTCTTTTCTTCCTTCTTTCGTCCTGATCCCATAGTCTTTCGTGTATTTCCTCGTATTGTTCGAGAATTTGTCTTTGTTCTCTGTCCACGTGATGGTAATCTCTTGGCATGTCGTGAACCTCTGTAAGTTTTGATGTCCTTCAATCTCTTGATATTTGAAGCGACTTGTCTTTTGAGATCTCCTTCGATTTGGAATGATTCGATTATTTTTCTGATTTCATTCTCTTGATCAACAGTAAGATCTTTCGCCTTTATCTTTGAATCAACCTTTGCTTTCTTTAATATAAAAAGTGCTCGAGATCGTCCTACACCATAAAGAGTCGTGAGAGCAATATCAAGTTGTTTTGTGTCTGGAATTGTAATACCTAATATACGCATATAAATTATTATTAGCCTTGTCGCTGTTTATGTCTGGGATTTGCCTTACAAATAACGTAAACGTAGCCCTTTCTTCGGACTACACTACATTTTGGACAAATTTTCTTTACTGATGCTTTTACCTTCATTGCCGTGATTATTTTTTATTAAAGTCTCTTGGTAATTCTCGCTCTACCTCCATATGGTTCTAGAGTGAGTTCAACCTTATCACCTATGAGAACCCTAATTCGATGCATTCTCATTTTTCCTGCTAAATATGCCAATACGATATCATCCTTGCCATCAAGCTTCACACGAAATAGTGTATCGGGCAAAGCCTCGGTAACTACACCATATGTACTTACTGCAGTATTTTGCTTGTTGCTATTATGTATGTTTGACTCCATTAAATTTGCACGTTTGTCTATCATAACAGAAACACCATTACAAAGTCAATACCTACGTTGTATTGCCTGTAATCTCTGATAAACTTTATTGAGATTTGTACTCTATTGTAATACGTTCTGTTGAATTTGGGAAGGACCTCATCCAAAATGGCCTTATTATTGCGTAAGCATTGCTGATAGCGCTATAATCGCGGAATATGGCGTTACTATCCTTCAAACTAATTCCCTTAAGATCGGTCTTAAGCTTCTCTTCTGAGAAAGTTCCCGTCAAAGTTACGGGACCTTTCAAAGTAAAGATGAGTGGACTCTCTTTTTTAATTGAAAAATCCTTACTATTATTTATAGAGAACTTAAGATCGTTTAATCCTTTTATAGAATATGTTTGTGCAAGAAATGTTTTTAATTCTTTTGATGCAATAGTTTTTAATAAGGTATCGCTATTGAATATAATTCCATTCATGGTTCCATGGATAGCAATGTCAGCACTTCCCGCTGTGGTAGAACCCATTTGAGATGTTTGATACTCAACTACATATGCATTATCAAAT